>NZ_JBEONQ010000040.1:0-46968 GCF_040544445.1 Undibacterium sp. GrIS 1.8
GCCGGGAGAGTCCCATTTCTCTCGCAATGGCAGAAATCGATTGTTTCTGTACTGAATGACGTCTTCTTATTTCGTAAATGATGTCCATATAAATCACTCCAGATACCCCCGGCTAAAACACCGGATGGTGACACACTAGGGTGGAAACTTTTGGACGCTGTTTCCACCCCTAATCTGGTAAGTATTGCACGCTGTTTGACAGCCACATTTTTGTCGCTACAAGATGCCTGGATCAATGGTGATTTACCAGAACTGACACGTGGCACCGTGACGAGGATGTTTTACGGTTGGTTATTAGCTTCTGTGTTCGGCATTGTGCTCGGTACCTTGATCGGTGTTTCTGCAACGATGCGCGCATGGTTGCAACCCTCGTTTGAGTTTATTCGACCACTGCCGGCCTCTGCTCTGGTGCCGGTGGCAATCGCATTGTTTGGTTTATCACCTGCCATGGTCTTATTCGTCATCACCTTCGGCGCGATCTGGCCAGTGTTATTGGGGACGATACATGGGTTCGCAAGTATCGAGCCAAGATTAAACGAGGTATCCAGAGTGCTTGGCCTGTCTCGCTTCGCTTTTATTGTCAAGATTGGCTTACCGAACGCATTAGTTGATGCACTAGCGGGTATGCGGATATCACTAACCATTTCACTCATCCTCGCAGTTGTCGGTGAAATGTTGACATCGCAAAGTGGCTTGGGCACAGCTATTTTGTTGGCTGCACGCTCGTTCCGGGCGGCAGATTTGTTTGCAGGAGTATTGCTACTGGGTGGCATTGGACTAGGAAGTAATTTTCTCTTGTATTTGCTTGAACAACGCCTGTTGATCTGGAAAAGATAAAGCCTGATGCAATGACAAGCAGGCAAAAAATCAATCAACTAATTTTATAAATCAAATTTATCAATTATTTTGGGAGAACATCTTGAATAGTATTACAGCACCCATTCGTCACTTTGTAGACATTTCGATTCATCTGGAAAATGATGTGATTTCTGATCCGCCAGGTCTGGGGCCTAAGATTAATTACACCAATCATGAGATGAGTTTTGAGCAAATTTCTCCCTTCTTCCCAGGTCTTAAAAAAGAAGATTTACCTGATGGTGAAGCCTGGGCCGTGGAGGATGTACAGCTCAATACTCATAATGGTACGCATCTCGATGCACCATATCATTTTCATTCCACGATGAATGAGGGGGAACGTGCCTTATCGATCGATGAAGTTGACCTCAACTGGTGTTTTCAACCCGGTATTAAATTAGATTTTCGTCACTTTCAAGATGGTTATGTAGTCACTGCCCAAGATGTTGAGGATGAACTTACACGTATTGGACATAGCTTAAAACCATTGGACATTGTTCTGGTCAACACCGCTGCCGGTGCACGTTATGGACAGCCAGATTATGTGCGTTCTGGATGCGGGATGGGCTTTGAGGCAACCATGTATTTGTTGGAGCGCGGCGTGCGTCTGACCGGTACCGATGCATGGAGTTGGGATGCACCGTTTGCTCACACTGCTAAAAAATTTGCAGAGACTGGTGATGCCAGTCTGATCTGGGAAGGGCACAAGGCAGGGCGACTAATTGGATATTGTCATCTGGAGAAATTAGGCAATCTGGCCGCACTTCCCGCCAGCGGATTTATGGTTTCCTGCTTCCCGGTAAAGATACGCGGTGCCTCGGCTGGCTGGACGCGCGCAGTCGCTATTTTTGACAATAATTTGATGTCATCAGTCCCGGCCAAACCAGTCTTGGTGACGACCGGTTAAAAAATAGGGCGGATATTTTTATACCGCCCACCCCAGAAAATTTCTTTCCCCAAAAATCAATTGGCTTCATTAAATGAAGCCGGGGATTTTGCCGCAAAAAATAGAGTTTTACTCAAGTAGTGACGGAGGAATGTGCATTAGAACAATGATTTTATTGATTTACCAATTATAAATAAGACGGAGACAAACATGAAAAAAACGACACTCATCACATTACTTGCAGCACTGTTTTCGGGTTCTGCATATGCACAATCGAGCGTTACCGTGAGCGGATTAATTGATGCGAATACTGGCATCACACAATATGCGGGTCAAAAAAGTACAGCCGCCATGAACAGCGGTGGCATGAGCACATCGTACTTGAGTTTTTCAGGTACTGAGGATTTGGGTGGTGGTTTGAGGGCAGGTTTTGATTTGTCCGCTTTCGTCCGTAATGACACAGGGCAGAGCGGACGCTTTTCAGGAATACCTAATGTCGCAGACGACACGCTTTTTTCGCGCCGTGCCGTGGTAACTTTGAACGGCACGTTTGGCGAAGTTCGCCTGGGACGCAATAGCACCCCTTATTTCATGTCGATGATCATATTCAATCCAATGGGAGATTCTTCCGCTTTTGCACCTATATTTTTGCATACCTACACTGGCGGGCAAAATCCCTTATTGGCACCGCCGCTCAATACGCCGGACAGCGGTGCCTCCAATGCCGTGCAATATAGCACTCCCGATTTATCTGGTTTGAAAGGCTCGTTTCAGTACAGTTTTGGAGAAGTAGCAGGCAACAATAGCAAAAATCGCATTAGTGCAAATATGAATTACATCAAAGGGCCGCTTGGTCTGAGCATTGCGCTGGAACAGACCAAAATTCCACTGGCACTCGCCACCGAAGACAAGCAGCAATCCTTGATGCTTGGGGCTTTTTATGATTTGGGCATTGCCAAACTGTATGCACAATTCGCCCAGACTAAGCAGGAATTTACTACAGCCAATTCTGACCGCCGGTTTAATACCAGTCAGCTAGGTGCTGCAATACCGATCAATGCAGAGGGGAAATTGTTAGTATCTTGGGGACATACGTCGATCACATTGCCAGCAACTGGCGTGTCCGCGTATTCTCCTACACCAGTCGCAACACTTCCAGCCGGCACCGTTACATCTGGAGTTAATCCGACCCGCAATACCACCTCTATTGTGTACGATCATTTTATTTCTCGACGCACTGATCTCTATGCGGTATTTCTGGTAGACCAGTACACCGGCCTCGAAAATGGAAAGACTGTCATGTTAGGTATCCGTCACCGTTTCTAGGAAGTTGATTTAGGTCAACGCACCCAAGTCTAAGTACCAAATGCGCAGCCTAAAACCTGCGCATTTTTTTGATCATTATTTCGGTGTTTAAGCTTGGTGCTAGTAATATTCTGGTCTGTGACGGAGTATTGATAGCTGCCCTAAAGTTCTAATAAAATCTCTAGTCAGAGTAGGATTGATATGGCTTAGTACGCATATACTCCCCATAAAATATTGATAATATGGCTGATTGCCCAATAAATATATGGACAATAAAATATACTCATCCATAGTATCTATTTGAAAGAATATAAAATGATTTAATAATTCGAGGCTCAACAAAAACAATTGAAGTCTGCGTATCGCATTAAGCTAGAAAACGAAGTAGATTTAGACAGCGATTTTTAGATGACTTTATATTGGTGTAAAGCCTGAGCAAAGCTCTACATTGTATTTATTTACCTTGAAGTTTGATCGGGTGTGGCCTGGCATGGTGTGATACTTCAGGAGATATGTATTATTTAGTAATAAAATATCAAAAAGGCACGAATCAGATTACACTACGCAAATGATGATCGCTGCAAAAAAAGTACCTCCCAAATTTATGAAGAAATTCTTGTTTCAATTGAGTTGTGCTATTGGATTTGCTTGCCTTAGTGCCAGTGCATGGTCTGGTATAAAAGAGGCGCGGACTGCTTATGCGCAAGGAGATTTCGCTTCAGCACTGACGCAAATCAAGCCACTTGCTGAGGGCGGAGACGCAGAGTCGCAGTTTTTTTTAGGTGAGCTTTACGAAAAGGGCGTTGGTGTTGTTCAAGACAATAAGCAAGCGATGGTCTGGTACACAAAAGCAGCGGATAAGGGAAATGTAGATGCCCAGTTTAAGTTGGGTTCACGCTACTCCGCACGTGGTACATCTACAGATATCAAAGCAGCAGTCTTATGGCTTCGTAAAGCATCATTGCAGGGGCATGCGGATGCACAGTTTGAACTGGCTAAGCTATATTCAGCCAATCCTAGTCCGGTTCATGACGATAGTGCCGCCGTTTTATGGATGCGGAAAGCGGCAGAGCGGCAGCATGGTCAGGCTGAGTTAGAGCTAGGGAAATTTTATGCTAGTGGTAAAGGTGTTTCTAAAGACAGTAGGCTAGCTACGATCTGGTACCGGAAAGCAGCAGAATCTGGTCTGTCAGAAGCGCAATTTTTGCTTGCCTCTGCGTTAGAAACAGGATCAGGTATCACACAAAATATACCCGTTGCCGTCGAATGGTATGTCAGAGCAGGGAACCAAGGTGACTTAAAATCTCAGATCAGATTGGCGAAGTTATTCAGTACAGGTCAAGGGATATCCAAAGATGAATCTCAAGCGGCGGGCTGGTATATGAAAGCGGCTGAACAGGGAGATGCCGAATCACAATTTCAAATCGCAAACCTGTACGATAAAGGTGAAGTGGTTCCGCGTAATTTTGCTGCGACATTGAACTGGCTTAAAAAAGCAGCAGAGCAGGGGCATCTTGCAGCGACCTGCAATCTGGCATCGATCTATGCCAAAGGCAGAGGCGTCATCGCCGATCCTCCCGCGGCGGTTTCTTTGTATAGAAAAGCGGCAGATCAGGGCTACCCAGAGGCGCAATATAATTTGGGCTGGATGTATGCAAACGGATTGGGGATTTCAACCGATATCGTGCAGGCACACATGTGGTTTAACCTGGCTGCGACTGCTGGCGATAAAGATGCTCTGAAAAATCGACAACTGGCTGAGACCATGATGAGCCGAGCACAACTAGAAACAGCACAGGCACTTGCCAGAGATTGGCTTGCTAAACGCCGATGAAACCCATTGCCAACTTCGTCAATATCTGTTGGGCATTATTAAACTGAAACTTGATTAACTCACGGCTGGCGTTGATTGTCGGCGTAAAAACACTTTACGGGATTACATACATTATGTTTGACGTTAAAAAATTATTGCAACCGATTAGCGGCCCGACAACCGTTGGGGAGGATTTATCATTTTCCCGCGAACTCGATGCGATCATGGAGGCCCGACGCTTTGAGGATTCGTCTCTCGATCAGGGCGAGTGGTTGACAGAGATTAAAACGGCGGACTGGCCCTTCGTTGTCAAGAATTGCGCTGCTTTAATCGAAACAAAGAGTAAAGATTTACGACTAGCTGTTTGGCTGACGGAGGCAAGTACCAAAATTCATCACTTTGCTGGTCTGGCCGACGGGTATTTATTAGTCGCTGGTTTGTTTGATCAATATTGGGAAGGCATGTATCCGGTTCCAGATGAGGGAGATCAGGAACAACGTATCGGCAATTTGTCTTGGATATTGTCTCGTTCAACGCAATTAGTAAGAGAAATTCCAATTACCGAAGGCCGTGATACTGCCTATTCTATTGTTGACTTTGAGGCAGCACGTGCGCGTGCAGCCAATGCAGAAAAAATTGCGATGGAAGGTGGTCGTCCGGAGGAGGGACCGAAATTGGCAGATATGGAAAGTGCCAGACGTAAAAGCTCAAGAGCATTTTATGAGAAATTACTCTCAGATGCCCAGCGGACTTTACCCGCATTACAGCAGTTGGAGCAATCAATCGATGCCAGATTGGGCGTAGATGGTCCGGGGTTCTCTGCTGCCAGAGAAGTACTGGAAACTGCTTTAAAGTTGATCACTCGTTTTGCGCAAGAGTCTGGAGTACAGACCGGTACTGCGCCATCTCATCAGGAAGATACTGAAGTGAACAATGAAACCTCACAGTCAGTGCCATCATCGTCCGTTCTTGCTATGAATGGAGCGATACAGACCAGGGCGCAAGCATTAGCGCAACTACGTGCAGTAGCTGATTTTTTCAGGCGCACTGAACCGCATAGTCCGGTTGCTTATCTTGCAGATAAAGCGGCACACTGGGGTGATATGCCTTTGCATACATGGTTAAGCACAGTCATCAAAGATGCTGCATCGCTTTCTCATGTGGAGGAGTTATTGGGTTTGAATTCACAAGCGGATAATAAGGGGTAAGCAATTAAATCAACCCGGAAGACTGGTTGGTTAGTGTGGGGTTGAATCAACCTCGCACAGCTTTACTCCTGCAATACAACAAAAAATATAGTCGCTACTTTTTACAAAATTCCATCAAAACTCCTAATTGGAATTTTGTAAAATAAAGCATCGTTAAAAAAAGCAGGAGAATGTTCTCCTGCTTTTTTATTTGCTACTGAGCGATGCGGAATTCGATACGCCGATTTCGTGCTTTACCATCAGGTGTGTCATTACTTGCGACCGGGCGGTCAGGGCCTTGCCCGGAGGTACTGATCAATTCTCCGGCGATACCTTTTGACGTCAGGTAAGTTTTAACTGCTTCTGCCCGTGCGCTACTCAAGGCGATATTACTTGCTCTTAAGCCTTGATTGTCAGTGTGTCCGATTACTTCCACTTTTTTATCTTTAAGTTTTAACAAAGGTACGGCAAGCTCATCCAGAATCGATTTGCCAACTGGTGTCAGTGTCGCTTTTCCAACTTCGAACTCAATGATGCGATTACCAAGCGCGGCGTCTAGCACATTTTGTTCCGACGCAGAAACCCGAAGACCATTGTTAACAGTGTAAGTAGGATTTAGGCTAGTAGCAATATTACTGGCAATTTGTTGACGTTGGGCTTCGTTCGAGACCTCACCTTTGACGCTTACGGAACTACCATCAATTTTGAGCTGGCCGCGGCTGATCATTTTTAAATTCGGATTGATGAGTTTTTGTACGTAAGTATTCCAGTTAGCAGGTAATACGACAGGTCCGATCGCAATTTGATCAACCACATTCTCTGCACCATACAACTCGCGTACGCGAGCCAATATGCCAGCCTTGGTGGTTTCGTCAGGGACAGTGCCACTGACCAGTATTTGTCCTGGCTTTGGTGTGGCGACAGCAGGCGCTGCTTGCTGTCCCAGCGGTTGCGTCGGTTGTTGAGCCAAGGCGACATTCGATAAAAGCAATAAGACGATGTACAGATAACGCATAGCGTTAAGTTCCAATAAAAGTTGAGCGAAATGAATCGAGGGCCGATTTGAGAGACAGATCAGGTTGAACCAGATAACTGGAAAACTTCTTTAAACCAAAGTCAGCGTTGACCTGATCTTCTACCCACTGGGTATCATCAAACGCGATATGGTGCTCTTCACCGATTTGAGGATCGAGTATGGCGTGCAAAGTACGTGCCGAGGCGCCGCTAAATCCTAATATCATCGCAGGATGTTTTTGCAATTGAGCAAAAAATAACGCTAGCTCAAAATCTGCCCGCAATAAAAACGGGGTGATGATATGCATCCAGAATGCGGCAACCATATACCGATACATGGCATCTTTTGGCAACGGTAATACCAGACTTTTTTCCAGTCGGGTTGTATTGCTAGTCATGACTGGTTGTAACAGCAAGCCCAGTGCTAACAGTAGTTGACGGACATTTCCTTTAAAACCGCTGAGTTGCAGCATATTGTCTAAAGCCCCTAAGGTCTGCATCTCAAGAAAATCAGAGAATGCAGCCTCATAGGCATTACTGCGAAGTTCCAGATCAACTCTGGTCGAGGAGAGATTTTGCAGCGGTATCACGGGGTCAGGAGCGGTCACGATGCTGATGCCCTGAGCTGTTAGCCGATTCCATAGTCGAGACAAAATAACCGGACTGGAGCTGACAAATTCAGCAGGGTCTTCGATTTCCATCGCACTCATCGTCAAAAACGGGAAACGTCTTTGTGCCATATCACTACTGGCGATGATATGTCCTGCGATTGCCCGTTTTTTGCGTGGTCCGATAAAGGCAAAATCCAATGGCTTTGCCTCATCGTAGCCAATTTTCCAGCGAGGATCTGCAGACAGCAGAGTCATTGTTTGCGCTAACCAGTCATCCAGTACATCGATTAGCGGTATATTATCTGCTGCCTTAATAAAATCGCCCCGGCTTGGAATTTTTCCAAAATAGCCTACTTTTGTTTGTGTCGTCGTATTACTCATTTGCTTACTCCCGCAGCTACAGGCGTTGCGCCCACCTCTGTTGTCGTCCCATTAGCAGCACCTGCGACAGGCTCTACAGGGGCAACTGGTCCACCAAGCACCGTATCAGGTAGCTTCATCCCTCGGAAGCCTTTCGCCTGCGGATTACTGCTGTCTGCGGATGCATCTGGCTTACTGATAATTTTGAGGTCAACCGCCACATTGACATTGCCGTTAGCCCAGCTGAGTTCAAATATTCCGCCGTCTTTTTTCTTATTGACCGCGGAATCAATCAAACGTTTGAAACCAAATTTACCCGGGAAATTCACAATTTCGATGACTTTGCCATCAAAGCTTGTTGCCGTAATACGCGCACCCGGCGTGCCTTGCGCGTTTGGCCAGACCAAATTAGTCCATTGCGCCTGAGTATTCCTATATCGCAACTGCTGACCATCAATTTCTACTGTGTATTCAGTGGTTCCCGGCGCTGCCATCGGTAGAATCTGAAATACCCATTGACCCTCGTTACCGTTTGCTGTAGGTACTCCTCCTGCACTCAGTGGTGCGACCCAACTTGCAAAATTATTCGACACAGCGGGAGATACGGTAATTCCCATGTTGGCCCAAGTTCTGGCAGAAAGTGTATCGCCACGACGCACAACCAATGGTCCCATTGATGCATTAACGAATTTTGCGATGGCACCTTCACTGCCAAATATTTGACCGATTTCAGGAGCGCTGGCTTCAACTTTGGAGTCTGTCGCAAATGGGTATTTATTCGATAATGTCTTTTGGAATGGCTCATATACCTGAGCTAGCCAGATTTTATTCATCTCGGCTTCGGTCGGTTTGATGATCACGACAAAGGTTTGCATTAGTGGTCGTACTAGCAGCGGACGTAAAGTTTGCTTTTGCGTGTCGGTCATACCGATCAGCATTTGTTCATCCACATACTTCAGCGTGTCTGCCAACTCTGAGCCGTTACCATCCAGCGTCTGTTGCATTAACTGTTTGGCACCTGGTCCGGTATCACCTTGATTTTTTAACTGGTTAAAGCGACTGCGCAATTTGGATAGATTATCCATATAGCCGCGCATTAAAGAGGCATCTTTATCTTTGACCACGACCAGTTTAGCTATGCCTGAAAACTCTTTACCAATTGGCCCCATTGGAATATCCGATTTAGGTGCGTTGATATCCAGATTGATATTCATTTGCGATGGCTTTTGACGAAGAATTGTTTCTTTAAACCAGCCAATAAAACCACGCTGCGCACGCTGTATTCCCTCATCAACCAAGGATGGATTATCCCAAGAAGTTTCGTTATAGACAGTCGTAATTAATTTATTGATAGGCGAGGATTGCGGATCACCCAAGCGATTCATTGCATTGACTGCCGCATCGAATCCATTGAGATCGGCAACTGTCACGCCCTGCATAAATTTTTGCCATTCTTTGGCATATTCAGTTTTATATTGGTTGACCAGCGCTTTTTGAATTTGCTCTGGGCTACCTTCTAACGTTAAATCGTCTTTTGCTGATGTTTTAAGCACCCAATCCGCACTTTGCAGTTCTTTATTTGCGGCATCTTTAAATGCTTCAGAAATAAATTTACTCCATGCTTCCCTCGTAAAAGTTCCTGGAATCGCATAACTACCGACAATCAATTCTTTGTCTTGATCACCAACGATACGAGCGACAGTTACCGCTGGAAAGCGAGTTGAGGCACGAGCTTTTACGTCAGCATAGACACGATCTCTGGCAGGCATACCTCGTACGACACGACGTAAATTTTCGCGCGATTGATCAACCAGCGAAAGCTTATTATCGATCGTTGGCCATGACGGATCATTGATCTGCGCTAAGTAAAAACTAATTACACGTTCAGCGCTACGGATCATCTCGTCTTTGCTCATCGTGCCGCGGTTACTTTCTAACCATGATCGCCAGAAACGCGTCAGTTGGTCATTCAGATGACCAGGCTCCGCGTGCGATCGATCACTAAGCATTAAGTATGTCTTAAGGGCGTTATAGGCATCTTCTACGTTGGTAGGTGATGCATCCTTATATGGATGAGCAAGACTATTTGCCGGGGTTGCCGCGATGGCAGTGGCTCCCGCTACTCCAGTTGCAGTAGTCGCAGAGCTGGAAACAGCACCGGACTGCGGAGTTTTGGTCATTGGTTCTAATTTGTCATTAGATGCATTCATTTCGGTCAGGAACGCTTCTAAATTAGAACCAACGGGTTGCAGCATGACCTCTTTAATCCCAGAGAAATATTCTTCTCTCAATTTCCTCTCAAGGAGATCACCTTGATATAGCCCAAATCCCAAAGATAAAGGCCGATCGGTGCGATATTTTGTCAGCTGCTCAATTCGCTCCTGCAGCACTTCTAGGGCTTCAAACCGAGATTGCAGATCGAGTTTTTTGTCTTGTAATTTGATCGCCTTATCCAGATCTGCCTGCACGTTCATAGTCAATTGACGATTAGCCACATAAGACCAACTCCATGCGGCAAGAGATAGTCCGACCAGCGCTGTAGCGGCAAAAAATGCTGCATAGCGAAGACGAGTTTTTGTTCTGCTAGCGTATTGCGCAACGAGATTTTTATCGGCAAAAATCACTTTACGGAATAAATCTAATAAGAAAAATCCGTGTTGTGAAGTGATTTCGATTTTTTGAGGACGTACAACTTTGAGGTTAAAGCGGTCTGCAATACGCTCTGATGAGGCGCTGACTGCGCTTCCTTCTTGCAATGCGCTTGTCAAATAAAAGCCACGGAATACCGGTTTAAACTGAAATGGATTTTCTTCAAAAAGAGTGGCGATGAACGCTCGTAACGGATTTTTGATTGATGAAAATTCGATAGGGAAGGTAAAGACCCCTGGTGGCATTCTATCGCCACGATTCATCGACATATTTGCCAGGCTCATTTGTTTTAAGCCATCATACAACTCATCAAAACTTTCATCAAAAAAGTTGAGTACATCCTGATTCGTATTTTTTTGACTGTAAGGTAGCGTTGCACCCCAGACACGGTCTTTTTCACTACGCTCCGTATCCAGAAAAAACTCACTAAAGCCAGCGATTAAATCTGCTTTAGTAAAAACAATATAGACCGGTGCAAATACTTCCAATTTTTCAGTGAGCTCTTGCACGCGCTGGCGCAAGTTCTTTGCGAGATTGATACCAAACTCTGGACGATTATTAGTAAGTTCTGTAATGCTGACTGCGATAATAATGCCATTAATAGGAGCCAGTTTCCGGTGTTTTTTTAAGAGTGATAAAAAGCCAAACCACTCTTCGCGATCTTCTTCATGCACCGCATATCGTCCTGCGGTATCTAAGATAATGCCGTCAGTTGTAAAAAACCAATCGCAATTGCGAGTGCCGCCGATTCCTTGTACTACTTTGCCATTTTTATCCGCAAACGGAAATTGCAAACCTGAATTAGCAATTGCCGTGCTTTTTCCTGCGGCAGGATTGCCGATGATCATGTACCAAGGTAGTTCATACAGTGCGGCTGATCCAGACATCAAACCAAGTTTAGATGTTTTGATAGTGGTGATCGCTTCCAGCATGCGCTTACGTATCGTCTCGACCTCGCTGCTTTTTAAACCGGAAGCTGGGTTCTGCGCCTGATTGGTTTGTTGCTGCAACATATTACCGAGGCTCTCAGCCTCTCGTTTGGCTTTCCAGCGTCGATAGAGTATGGCCAGCAACCAGACAATCAGTGCGATACCCAATAAAATGCCAACCCAAATAGCACCAATTTCAAGGCTGCTTGCACCTATCAATAAGAAGGCGGCAAGTGCCGCAAAACCAATAAAAACCAGGGTGCGGGTACTCGTTAAAAATTGCCAGATTCGTTGCATCATAAGTCTATCTTGTTAAGAAGTAGTGTTAAGTTTTAGTTAAACTCAAGCGGCATTATTCGCCATAGTATTTTTTAAAGAACTAACCAGAGCGACGGCACGTTTGTGACTGTCGTTATTACTGATACACACAGCAATTCCCGAGTTATTGATAACTTCATAGTGTCCCAAAACCAGAGAAAGTAAGCCTGCGGTCGGTCCTATGGTTCCGCAGCTTGCAGCAATTTTCATGTATTGCGTGCTTGGCTCCAGATGGGGCAAGGCTTGGGCTCCAAAATCCATTAATTCCATCATTCTGCTGGGGCGTAGATCTGTGTCTGAAGCGAGCAGTGTTATCTGCTCTGCTGTAACGCCGCTTATTGTAAGAGCTTGTTGGGTTATCTCAATCGTCGTATCGTCAGGCTTAAGGCCAGCATTATCAGCAGATTTTTTTAGTACATTTTGTAAAACCCGGCTTATTTTGGCGCTAATTTCTGGGTTAAGTAATTGTGTTTGTTGATGGTCGCCCAACAATAATGCTGCTGCAGCTTCTCCTGGGATGAAGAGATTGTTTCCTTGCTGATCCACTAATTTTCCAGCACTCTCCCAGCTTTCTACCGTATTTGAACCAATGTGCGACTCACAGGCAATGATGAGGCTAAAGCATGAATGTGATTGCTGGAAAGAATCCAGCATAAGTCGATCAACCGTAGCCAGTACTTTGGTTGGGGAAGATTGACGTTCTGAACGTAAACTCAGCTTTTCAACTGGCCATCCTTGCAGCGTCACCAGATGACTAAACCATTCTGTTACCTGATTACTTTGCTCTGTTGACCAACTCTCTGGCAATAGTGCTATGAGTTGCATTGTCGGTAGCGCAACTGCATCACGCTTGCCTTCGGCTGCTGCTAAATATTTTTCAAGTAAAGTGTGTTGAGTCGATTCTTGCGCAAGTTCAATCACTACTTCACTACCGATAATGATTGCCCGCAATTGCTCTTCAGTCCATTCTTTATTCGAGCGTTGATGTGTACTTGACCATTCGTTAAATGCTGTAATTTGATTAATTACATCAATAGAGGCGATGCGCCCTGAAAGTATTGGGTAGCCTTCAGAATTGGTCAATTCAGGATCAAGCTTAAAAGCTTTTTTACTAGACTTTAAGGTCTCAGCCAACTCTTCTGCCGAGTTGCCGCATGAACTCCTGATAGCGGAGGCTATGATCGCGATTGATAAATTTTTCTCGGAATCAATTCTGTTATCTTGAGCCGAGTCCGTGCCAGCAGATGTGACATCAGAAGTGGGGGATAGATTGACTGTAGTTTTGGCCATTGCAAACGTAATTAATTTACTGATCAGCCAGATACCGATGAGTGCACCAACTGGCATGCCAATAAAATACAGCGCCAGTTCTGAAGAGCTTGGCATGCGATTGCTGGAGCGCCAATAGTAGGCCACTGCCAGCCACACCAGCGCAAAGGTTCCGATAATCACTAAACTACGACTAAGCCAGCTACGCATCAAACTATGTTCCCTATACACATATATTAAAAATTAATCTCATTAAATCAGATCAACGGTCGCTTGCTGGCTCGCAATCAATACTGCACCGCATCCGGTTTTATCACCATCACGTGCAACAGGTTTTCCATCTACGATAAATGTCTGATCGCCACTAACGATAGTGGTTGTCCCGTGACCTTTAATTGGACAAGACACTTTGTCACCAAGCCTTGCAATTGGAATCCCGCCGCTATCACTTTGCGTTGACGCTTCGATCACTACACCGTTATGGGAGGTTTTATCACCCAGGCGAATTACTGGTTTTGACATATTTTCTCCATTTCAATTTATTTTTTCAGGACATTAGGTAAATGTAATTCGGCATGTCCAAAATCCATCATTTTCCAACGCCCACCCCAAGTCAATCCTACTGACTCTGCGACTTCCCCGAATAATTCATACCCTTTCATTGCCCAGGGATCTTTTTCAGAAATCACCAATTTCCCATCGCGGAAAAATGCGCAATCCGCCGCCAAACCATATTGATGATAACTTTGGAAAGCAGAGGCATTGGTCACATTTGCCCCTAGTTTTGCGAGCATATTTTGCCGCTCTGGACTACGATAACCCTCAATGATTGCCATGTCGTAGCCATGTTTTTCCTTCATAATTTTAAAAGCCATTAACAAGCGCTGTTTGAAGTCGCTATTCAAAAGCTCCCAATTGCGGCTTGCACTGCTTAGCATTGGTCTTTCCAGCAATACCTCTTGCGTAGAAAAGATTGCCGGTGGCAGGGGAGCTGGCGCTACAAGTTGCTCGCCTTTAAGCAACTCAGCGATTTGCATATTGACTTCGCGATCAGTTGACTCATATCCGTCCAATGTATTTTGATGACTTAGCATCAGTGCTACTAACGGCGGTATTGCAATAATCGAGATGGCGGCGACGCAAATCAGGTAATGCCGCTTTACCGCTGTTATTGCCTGATTAAATTTTGTCCTTGTTGCGCTTCCCAAAGTAAGCGATTTCTCAGTTGCATTTTGTTCCAGCCTGGAAAATCGTTGTCCTATCAGCAACCCGACGCTCGCTATTGTTGCTGCAAATACTTCGCGTCCCGCAGGGAACAACAATAACCAAGCGGCAAAACAAGCGAGCAAAAAATACAAACCAACGATTAAAAAAAACACGATTACCCTGTCATAACAACATTTATTTGCGGATTACTACTTATTTATATTACATTGCTAATTAAATAATTGGTATTATGATCATGAAAGAACGTAATTTACCATGTATTTACTTTTTAGTAATGCCGTAATTATAACTAATTGCGAGGTAATTTTGTCATTTTGTTACAAGGAGTTTAATTTTGGGCAGTCCTGAAGAAGCAAAAAGTAGCTCGTCAAAGCCTAGTTTGTTATCAACTAGTACCAGTGCAGATAGCGCCAATGTGCAAAGTAGCCGTATTTTGTCTGGACTTGAAAGTAGTGGGCGTATAAACCAAAGCGTAGCCCGACCGAAAAAGCGTCGCAATTGGAGTCTGGGAATTGGTGCTGTTGCTATCGTAATTGCTGGTATTGCTGCTTTTTTTATATTTGACGATTCAACTGAGCCAACACAGGCAGCTCGACCAAGTGATCAACTTGCCACTGCAACGACCGCCACTGTAAATCCTAAAAATATTCCTGCTGCCAGTGCTGAGCCGGCTCCCTTAGCTAATTCCGCCTCTACTGCGCAGACAAATCAAGCTAGTGAACAAGAGACAGGAAAAATCTCTGGCTTGGCCGCGCTGATCGTGAATGACAATGGCGAGCAATCTAAAGCAAATAGTCTCGATAGCATGCTGGCAGCCACAGCTACTGGCACGGCATTAGTTTCAGCGACCAAGAATAAATCGGCTTTGTCAGATGAAAAGAAAAAGAAGAGCTCTGCATCGACCAAAATACTTGCATCGAATGACAAGCAAGAAAAATCAAAATCGGTAGATAAGGCCAAAAAAATAGCAACTTCTACAACGAGCGCTTCATCAGACAAAGTTAAGTCATCATCTCGGTCTTCTAGTCAAGCTGCAGACAGTGATGTCGCTCTGATTGCTGCAATCGTCGCTCATGACAAAGCTTTGCCAGTGCCCGCATCGGATAACAGTAAGGCGAGTTCGGATAAAATTAAAGTGGATGAACGTAGCCGGGATATCGTCGAAAGAAAACCCGGCGATACGACCGAAAGTCTTCTGCAACGCTGTAAGAATCTGGGTTCTTTGGAAGGTGGATTATGCCGCTCTCGTATATGCGCAGGGCGCTGGAGTTCAGATGCAGCGTGCGCCCCTTTTGGCAATGCAGCAAAGGTATCTGAAGCCAATTAATTTAAATGCAAGTTAGTAGATTAATTTGTTCCGAGACATAACCCATATTAATTCTTTGATCGTTAATGTTTGCTGCTAGCAAGTCAAAAAATTATTGGGCATTCTAATTTAAAAGTTTATCAAACCAAATAAGGCTGAACCAGTTGCGTCAGCCATGTCATCCAGCTTTGTGTACGTTTGGGTAAATGGCGGCGGTTGGCGTAAAGCAGGGATAGCGGCATTGCCTCTGCCGTATAGTCGCCTAGGACTTCGATCAAACGACCTTGCTGAATTAGTTCTCGTGTGCCGATTTCCGGTGCCTGAATGATGCCAAAACCAGCCAGGCAGGCTGCTTGATAGGCGTCGCTGTTGTTGACAGTGATGGTGCCCGACATGGCAATCGTTTTTGTTTTGCCGCCGTCCGTGTACTCAAAACCAACTGGCTTGCCACCAAAGTTGCTGGTGTAGTGTATCAATTTGTGCTGCGCCAGATCTTCCAGCTTATGTGGCGTGCCGTATTCTTGTAGGTAAGCTGGGCTGGCGCAATTAATCTGCCGCAAATTTCCCAGCGGACGGGCGATCAATGCGCTATCCGTCAGATTGCCGACCCGCATTACACAATCAAAACCTTCCCTTATCAAATCAACCCGGCGATCGGTGCTGCTTAACTCGACCTCCAAGCGCGGGTGTAGTTGTAAAAATTCTGGCAGATGCGGAATAACGATATTTCTGGCGAAGGCACTCGGCAAATCCATGCGCAAACGTCCGCTGATCTGGCCTTCACCTTGCTGGAATAGCGCTTGCAGTTCTTCCATATCCGCCAGCATGTCTTTGCTGCGTTCATAGAATAGGACGCCATCCTGTGTCATTTGTACGTTACGCGTGGTGCGATGTAGCAAGCGTGTGCCGACCAAGGTCTCCAGTTGTTTTACCGCCGTCGAGATACTCGCTTTGGGCAATCCCAGACTATCTGCCGCCTGAGTGAAACTGGCCAGTTCTGCCACTCGAACATAAATTTGCATAGCCTCTAAACGATTCATCCGCTGCTTTCTTTAGTTTTTACGCTTGTTGACCCTAATCAACGCTGTTGACTGCTATTAGTCGTTTGATGGTCACTTGATTGTTCGCATTAAACGAACAGTGCAATCATTTAACTGGGCTTTATTTGAATAATTCTAATCTATAAACTCGCTTCATCCCATCTGAGATGGGCAAACCCAACCGGAGCAGAATCATGAGCACAATCAATCAAGTACCCACTGGCCAAACTAACGACCAGTCAAGCAGCCACACAAGCGCATTAACAACCACAAAAATCGCTCTCATTACTGGCGGTAGTCGCGGCCTTGGCAAAAGCGCCGCCTTAAAACTGGCACAACAAGGCGTTGATATCATCCTCACTTACCAAAGTAAACAAGCAGACGCCTTAGCTGTCATCTCTCAGATTAAAGCAATGGGTCGTAATGCCGCCGCTTTGCAATTAGATGTGGGTAAGGCCTCGACGTTTGCGGCCTTCACAAATCAGGTCGAACAAACACTAGAACAACAATGGCAGCGCAAGCAGTTTGATTTTTTGCTCAACAACGCTGGCGTCGGCTCACATGCGACTATTGCAGATACGACCGAAGCGCAATTCGACAATCTGGTCAACATACACTTTAAAGGCGTATTTTTCTTGACCCAGCATTTGCTACCGCTGATCGCTGACCACGGACGCATACTCAACGTATCAACAGGTTTAACCAGATTTGCACTGCCAGGCTATGCCGCATATGCCTCGATGAAAGGCGCTATCGAAGTGCTGACTAAATATCTGGCAAAAGAACTGGGTGCACGCGGCATCGCGGTCAACGTCATCGCCCCCGGTGCAATTGAAACCGATTTTAGCGGAGGTGCAGTCAGAGACAATGCGCAGCTAAACAGTTTTGTTGCTAGCCAAACTGCACTCGGAAGAGTAGGGCTGCCAGACGACATCGGCGGCGCAATCGCTGCGCTATTGTCTGAGAATAGTGGCTGGGTGAATGCACAGAGGATTGAGGCTTCTGGTGGGATGTTTTTGTAGGCGACTAAACACCTAGTCAAAAATCGAAAAGAATACCTAGTGTTTGTGGCTTATTGGCTTGTTAATTTCCGCAAAAATTAACAAGCCAGTTTCGTACAATAAAAACGAAAGCTAAATAACACTTAGATCGACTATATTCAGTCTCTCCGAAAGTTATAGCATTTAAATGTAAGCGGGATTAAATGTCAGAGAGCATAAAATTATGCTTGTCTACTAAAATCCATGACCCAGTTTGTCTCCCAAGTCTCGCCAGCGTCTGCAGAAAATGCCTGCTCCCAGCGCGGCATATCCGGTACGGGTTGAGTCCACAGAAATCTAAGTCGAATTGCTTTCCCATTAAAAGTATCCTCGGCGTAAAACCTGCCGATACCATTCTCAAATTGTCCGACCACCGGCACATCCAAATTACCAGGATTACGTCCGTCTAGCCACCAGATTGACCATGTTCCGCTTGCTGGGTTATATGAACGTATCGTTGCTGCGTGATAAGTTCCTTCTGGTAGAACGAGAATATTGTCGTCAAAATTGCCTAGCCCGCCAAGAATTTTTTGAGTAATGCATGAGCCAGTAAATTCAAGCCATTCATTACTGTTTGCTAGTCGTTCTTTAAGGCGTCTATGCGCAACATTCCAGCGACCAATGAAGAAGTCAAAGTCAGATGCATTTGAAGTAGTAATCAGAGTTTCCATCTCTTTCCATTCATAAATTTATGTTCCACAATGGGAGCAAATGTAGGCCTAAAAACCATAGAATATAGGTAATATAGGACAAAATTAGCCCTATTAATCCCATCTTATTGATTTCAATTTTATATATGGCACAAGCTGCAACTCGCGTACTCGCAGCACTAGAATTACTGCAAACGTACGGCCAACTAAGCGGCGCGGAAATGGCTGAAAAACTGGGATTAGATCGACGCACGTTACGACGTTACATCGTGACATTAGAAGAAATCGGTATTCCCATAATGACTGAGCGTGGCCGATATGGCGGGTATTCGCTGATGCCTGGCTACAAGTTACCACCGATGATGTTCACCGATGATGAGGCATTAGCCTTAGCGTTGGGATTACTTGCTGCGCGCAACTTGGGCTTCTCTGGAGCCGTACCGGCCGTAGCCAGTGCTCAAGCGAAATTAGAACGGATCATGCCAGTCAAGCTGCAACAACGTTTAAGAGCAATTGATCAATCAGTCCAACTTGATTTGGTGAGAGCTACTTCACCAGAAGATAACGCGGCACTGGTGACATTGAGTGCTGCGACGATGGAGTTGCGACGGGTTCATCTGCATTATTGCTCCGCGCAAGCTCATCATAGCGAGCGCAATTTTGATCCTTACGGCCTAGTGTTCTATTTAGGTTTTTGGTATGTGATTGGTATGTGTCATTTACGCGCCGGAATACGGACTTTCAGGCTTGACCGCATTAGTGCCGTAGAGCTTTTAAGCGATATTTTTCAACGACCTGTCAGCTTTAATGCATTGAATTATTTACGCGAATCTATGGCAATAATACCGCGTACATTTTCTATTAATGTATTGCTGAAAACTGACCTAACAACAGCACGTGATCATTTGTTTGATGCGATTGGTTTATTGGAGCAGACTGACTTTGGCGTCTTATTGCATAACCAGTCCGACAATTTAAATTGGTTCGCACGACAATTAGTGTCGCTACCTTTTGAGTGGGATATCCAAACTCCAGTAGAGCTGCGTGACGTGGTAATCGCGTTGGCGAAACACATATTGAAATCTGTTTAGTCACAACATAACCAGACAGTATGACTATCGCTAATAATTCGTGAGCATATGTCATTTAAGCGGATAAGTTTGTTTTCAATCAATCGATAAAAATTTTAAAAATGCTTTCTAATCAAACAAAATCCCTACAAGCCATGCTAGCTCTGCATCTTGCCGTATTTTTATTCGGTAGTGCAGGCGTATTGGGCAAGGCTTTGGCGGTGAGTTCTTTGTTGCTGGTATTTGGACGTACTTTGTTTGCCGCCTTGAGTTTGCTGCCCGTCCTGTTGGTGCAGCGGCAGTTGTCCTTACGCGGCATTCCTAAAACCGTGATCTTGTGCGGGGTGTTGCTGGCGGTGCATTGGCTGAGTTTTTTTGCGTCGCTGAAGGTGGCTCCGGTCGCTTATGGTTTGATGGGTTTTGCGAGTTTTCCCCTGTTTGTGGCTTGGCTAGAACCTTGGTTGTTTAAAGAAAAGCGGCTTGGTAGTGATTGGATCTCGGCGCTAGCGGTGGTGATCGGTATGGCGGTGATGGTGAGCGATTCAGGACCGTTGGTAGATGGTTTGCCAGGGCAGGGCGATGCGGTGCTTGGTTTATTATCGGGTGTGGTATCGGGTTTGAGCTTTGCTTTACTGGCGCTGGCAAACCGGTGGCAGGGCGAAGACATTCCGCCTTTTAAACTGGCATTTTTGCAAAACAGCGTGGCTTGTCTGAGCTTGTTACCATTTGTGATTTTTTACGACGCCGTCCTTAATGTGTCGATGGGCGTCTGGTGGGGATTGATTTTGCTTGGCGTGGTGTTCACCGCCTTATCGCATGGTTTGTTTATGTTTAGTTTGCGTCATGTGCCTACCCGATTTGCGAGTTTAATGACTTCGCTGGAACCAGTGTATGGAATTATGCTGGCATTTTTTATCTTGAATGAGGTGCCGTCAGTGCAGGCAATGATCGGTTGTGTGATCGTCTTGCTGGCGACGACGGTGGCAACTTATTGGCATTCTCGCGTAGATTTTTCTGATATAAATAAGAGAGAATTTTAATATACTCCCCATTAAATATTAAAGATATTGGCTATAGACCAATGATCTTATGGACAGTTAATATATACATACTGGGAGTATATTTTACCTATTGCATAGTTTGAATGTTGGTTGAAAAAAAGCGTGTCGCTCTTAATAGAGCCGACACGCTTTTTGTAATATGCCTTCCAGCATGATCAACTGATCAATTACGAACGAGTAATAGGCAAGCTCAATTCTTCGCCAGGTAGTGACATGTGTTTTGCCAGCTCTAATTTGGCGATCGCATTCCGGTGCACTTCATCCGGGCCGTCGGCCAGACGCAAGGTACGGTTGCCTGCCCATTGCGCTGCAAGTGGGAAGTCGCCCGATACGCCGCCTGCGCCGTGCGCCTGAATTGCCCAGTCCAGTACCTGTTGAGTCACATTCGGTGCTAATACTTTGATCATAGCGATTTCTGCCTGGGCAAACTTATTACCGACGGTATCCATCAGGTACGCTGCTTTCATCGTCAACAAACGTGCTGTGTCGATCTGAATACGGGATTCTGCTATCCGCTCACGCCAGATACTTTGCTCCGAGACTTTTTTACCAAAAGCGACCCGGCTGTTCAGACGTTTACACATCAGTTCCAGCGCACGCTCTGCAACGCCGATGGCACGCATACAGTGGTGAATACGGCCAGGGCCAAGACGACCTTGAGCGATTTCAAAACCACGGCCTTCACCTAGCAATAGATTGGATGCCGGCACCCGTACGTTTTCAAACAAAATTTCACAATGGCCATGTGGTGCATCGTCATAACCAAAGACCGGCAGAGGACGTACGACAGTAATGCCAGGTGTTTTGGCATCAACCAGTATCATTGATTGTTGTGAATGACGTGCCGCATTGAAATCGGTTTTGCCCATCAAAATATAGACGGAGCAGCGTGGATCGCCCGCGCCAGAGATCCACCATTTGTGGCCATTGATCACATAATGATCGCCATCGCGGTCGATGCGGGTTTCAATATTAGTGGCGTCGGATGAGGCGACGCCAGGTTCTGTCATGGCAAATGCAGAGCGGATTTCACCGCGCAGCAAAGGCTCTAGCCATTGTTTTTTATGTTCTTCGGAACCATAGCGTTCGATGGTTTCCATATTGCCGGTATCGGGTGCGGAACAATTGAATACTTCGGGTGCCCAACTGACTTTACCCATGATTTCGCACAACGGTGCGTAATCCAGATTGGATAAACCTTCTGGCGCGCGCGCTGATTTTGGCAGGAACAGATTCCACAAACCTTGCTCACGTGCTTTTGGCTTGAGGTCTTCAATGATTTTAGTAGCAATCCAGCGATTACCTTTTTCTGTGCCGTTGCGGTCGATTTCTTCTTTGTAGGCTTTCTCGTTCGGATAGATATGCTGATCCATGAACTTGAGTAATTTACTTTGTAGTTCCTTGCAACGGTCTGAGTATTCAAATTCCATGCTTGTCTCCTGATGGGTTTGTCTTGCTATTATTGCTGTTGATATGCATTTTTTTAACTGCTTGCTTTGTTTCTTTAGGCTCGTTCAACATTTGCCTTAAAGCCTATTACTTATTCGCGTAACTCCAGCCCAATTCCGCCATAGGACGCGCGGCTTCGCCAGATTTTTTGGCTTGTGCGCTGGATGCTGTGCCATCGACATAACGCTTCATAATGCCTTGCAAAATACCTGCCATACGGAACATGTTGTAGGCGAGATAGAAGCTGAAATCCTCCTGACGTATCGTCTTACCCGTACGCTCGCAATATTTGGCGATATATTCTTGCTCGCTAGGGATGCCGAGCGCTTGATGATCCAGACCTTTAATGCCACGGAACTGCCCAGCGGTGACATGCCAGCTCATGCAGTGATAAGAGAAGTCTGCAAGCGGATGGCCGAGGGTAGATAATTCCCAATCCAATACCGCCAAAATGCGTGGTTCAGTTTTATGGAACATCATATTATCCAGACGATAATCACCGTGAACGATGCTGGTGTCGTCGCCAGGAGGAATATTATTAGGCAACCAGGCGATCAGGTTATCCATTGCCTCAATTTTTTCGGTTTCTGACGCTTTATATTGCTTGGTCCAGCGATCAATCTGGCGTGCAAAATAATTGCCAGGTCGGCCATAGTCTGCCAAACCAATTGCGGCGTAATCAATCGTATGCAATTGCGAGATAACGCGGTTCATCTCATCATAAATCTCGGCTCGTTGGGATGGCGTCATACCAGGCAAGGATTGATCCCATAGTACGCGGCCATCGACAAATTCCATGATATAAAAAGCTCTACCGATGACGTCTTCATCAGTGCACAATGCATATTGTTTAGCAGCGGGGAAACCCGCCTTATTCAACGCATTCATGACTTTAAACTCACGTTCAATTGCATGTGCTGAGGGAAGTAATTTAGCGACCGGACCGGGTTTGGCACGCATTACATACCGTTGGCTGGGTTGATTGCCAGCGGTGATTTTGAAAGTGGGATTGGACTGACCGCCTTTGAATTGCTCTACCGTCATGCCATCTGCGGCTTTTGCATCAAAGCCTTCTACATGCTGGCGCATGTAATCCGCCAGTGTAGCTACATCAAATTTTTGGCGATCGGCAACGGGCATTGTGCCCATAAATTCTTCAAACATCTTGTCTCCTGTTTTACTGCAGTTTGGTGTTTTTATTTTATGAGGAATTAAGTAAAACCGCGCCAGTTGCGTTGTAGCTCCAAGTATTAGTCACATCGGTAGGATGTGTACCGTCGCCGCTATGCTTTAATGGAATAATTTTACGTAAGTCTTACTTATAAAACTATTTTAGCTCAAAAAATCGTACGTCCGTACTATTTTTATTTCGTGTACTACTAAGGCAAAAAAATAGACCAAAAAAAGCCCGCTTAAAGACGGGCTATTTATTTTTATAGTCAGCTGATTTTATTCCTGATGAAAAGCATGTAAGACATTCAGCATCCCATCCAGGCCCACAAAGTTAAGCGCCACATCTGCTTGTGCTCTGACGATAGGTTTTGCGCGAAAGGCGACTGACATGCCTGAGATACTCATCATCTTCAAATCATTGGCACCATCACCCATGACGATGACTTGATCGGTGGTGATACCCATTTCGGCGGCGACACGTTCTACCGTATTTTGTTTTTCTATTGCGTCGACGATGCCACCGACGACCTTACCGGTCAGTTTGCCTTGATCAATTTCCAGCACGTTTGCATGGGTATAGTCCAGGTTCAAACGAGTCTTCATGCGGTCGGTAAAGAAGGTAAATCCACCAGAGACCAGCAAAGTTTTCAACCCGGCTTGCTGTACCGTCTTCAGCATCTTTTCTACGCCTGACGATAACTGCAAACGCTCGTCATAGACTTTTTGCAACGCGCCAGCATCCAGACCTTTTAATAGCGCAACCCGACGCGTCAGACTTTCTTGAAATTCAATCTCACCACGCATGGCAGCTTCGGTAATTTCCGATACTTGTGGTTTCAGCCCTTGCATATCAGCGATTTCATCAATGCATTCAATCGTAATCAAGGTGGAATCCATATCCATCGCGACCAGCTTAAAGTCAGCTAAGGTACGAGGCAGGTCGCTAAAACTCACATCAAGATGCGCTGCAAGGCAATCTGCTTCAATTTGCGCTTTCAGCACGTTAAGCTCTTTATCGCAGCGCAGATTGTCGAGGCGGACTGCATGCGTTCCAATCGCAAGAATGCGTTCTGCATGGGTTATGCTGGCGATATGCTTGATCAGCGCAAGATCGCTTTTTAAAATTTGCCGTAAGCCTTGTATCGTTAAATGCATTTTTATTTTGAGTGATGTAAGTTGATATTAGGAGCTTAATGCAATGCACGTAAGGTTGCTTTAATTTGTGCAACCCGCGCTGCCAAGTCTGGCATATTGGCAGTAATGCGCAATTTGTCCTGACCATTAATTTTAATATGCTTATTTTTTTGCACCAATTCGATAATCTTCATCGCATCAATCGGCGGTTTGGGTTCGAATTGCAAGGTGGCGGCTTCGGTATGAGCATCAATTTTGATGATACCTAAAGGTTTGGCCGCGACACGCAGTCGGTGCGTTTCTAGTAAAGATTTCACCGGTTCTGGCAATTTGCCAAAGCGATCAATCATTTCTTCTTGCAAATTGTCGATGGCGTCTTGCTTGGTGCAATTGGCGAGACGTTTATAGATCGATAGC
This sequence comes from Undibacterium sp. GrIS 1.8, assembly GCF_040544445.1. NCBI lineage: Bacteria > Pseudomonadati > Pseudomonadota > Betaproteobacteria > Burkholderiales > Oxalobacteraceae > Undibacterium > Undibacterium sp. GrIS 1.8. Next base: position 24,764 of record NZ_JBEONQ010000040.1, read on the forward strand.
CTCTCATTAACATCACCGCAAAAGTCGTTTGGTAGCAGGGCAGGGATGTGCAGATTAATTTCTGTCGTGCTGGATAAAGGTGCAGCCAGATCCGGTTCTTTACCATTTTTGAGCGAGCGCACTGCTTCGTTCAACATGTCTGAGTAAAGTTGGAAGCCGATCTCATGCATTTCGCCAGACTGGTTATCGCCTAAGACTTCACCCGCACCGCGGATTTCTAAATCGTGCATAGCCAGATAAAAACCGCTACCCAGCTCTTCCATCTGCTGAATCGCTTCCAGCCGTCGATCCGCTTGTTTGGTCAGGGTTTGTACGTCGTTCACCAGCAGGTAAGCATAAGCCTGATGATGTGAGCGGCCCACACGTCCACGCAATTGATGCAGCTGTGCCAGACCAAATTTATCTGCCCGGTGCATGATGATGGTATTGGCTGTTGGAACGTCGATACCCGTCTCAATAATCGTGGTGCAGAGCAAAATATTATGGCGCTGGGCGACAAAATCACGCATGACTTTTTCCAGATCGCGCTCATGCATTTGACCATGGGCGACTACCACACGGGCCTCTGGAATAAGGGCCTCTAACATCGCTTTGCGGTTTTGTATCGTATCGACTTCGTTGTGCAGGAAATACACTTGTCCGCCGCGTTTTAGCTCGCGCAGACAGGCCTCACGTATAACAGAATCGTTCTCGCTACGCACAAAAGTTTTGATCGCTAGTCGTTTTTGCGGCGCCGTCGCGATGATGGAGAAATCACGCAAGCCTTCTAGCGCCATGCCCAAAGTACGTGGAATTGGCGTAGCAGTTAGTGTTAATACATCGACTTCCGCGCGTAGCGATTTAAGCGCTTCTTTCTGACGCACACCAAAGCGGTGTTCTTCGTCAATAATCACTAATCCCAGACGTGAAAATTTGACATCATTAGACAGTAATTTATGAGTGCCAATCACAATATCCAAAGTGCCGTCGCCCATGCCTTTGATCGCAAGGGCGATTTCTTTACCAGAGCGGAAACGCGATAACTCGGCAATTTTTACAGGCCAGTTAGCAAAACGATCGGCAAATGTCTGCGCATGCTGTTCGGCTAATAGTGTGGTCGGCGCGAGGATGGCGACTTGTTTGCCGCCCATGACCGCGACAAAGGCAGCACGTAAAGCGACTTCTGTTTTGCCAAAACCAACGTCGCCGCAAATCAGTCGGTCCATTGGTTTGCCGGACGTCATGTCACCGATGACGGCGGTAATGGCAGCAGCCTGATCAACGGTTTCTTCAAAGCCAAAGCTGTCGGCAAAGGCTTCGTAATCTTTGTGTGAATACTCGAACGCATGGCCTTGGCGCAAAGCGCGGCGCGCATACAAGTTGAGTAATTCTGCGGCGGTATCGCGGATTTGTTGCGCTGCTTTGCGTTTGGCTTTTTCCCATTGACCAGAACCTAGGCTATGCAATGGCGCATCATCAGGCGAAGCGCCGGAGTAGCGGGAGATGACATGCAACTGCGATACGGGCACATACAGTTTGGTATCTTTGGCGTATTCCAGATGCAAAAACTCCGTTTCGCCTTCGCCCAGATCCATGCTGATCAAGCCCATATAGCGACCGATACCGTGATTGCTGTGTACCACCGGATCACCGATTTTTAGCTCGGACAAATCGCGCACCATGTGCTCGACCTGAGTGACAGCTTCTTGCTTTTTACGACCAATACGCTTGCCCGATCCGGCGTATAACTCGGCTTCGGTGATGAAGGCAACGCCATCGGCTAATATAAAGCCCGAATGCAAAGGCGCAACGCCCAGCATAAGTTTGTCGCTGCCTGTGATGAAGTCATCATAGCCTTCACACAGCGTCAGGCGAATATCGTATTCATTGAAATATTGTTGCAGCGTCTCGCGTCGGCCTAAGGTTTCCGCGCAGATCATTACGCGTTTGTCTGTTTGCAACAAAAATGAGCGCAAATTGGTGAGCGGATCATCGGCGCGACGATTGACGGCAATATCAGGCAACAGACCAGAAATTTCTGAATTGGCCTTGGATACAGCGTCGCCAGTCGTGATCACCCAGCGCGACAATGACTTCAGTTCAGTAAAAAAATTCTCGTCACTTAAGAAAATTGATTCTGGCGGTAAAACCGGACGTTCGCGGTCGGATTTGAGAAATTGATAACGTGAGCGGGTATCTACCCAAAAGCGCTGGATGGCTTCATCAATCTCACCGATCAGTGTGAAGTGCGTATGTTTTGGCAGATAGTCGAATAAGGTCGCGCTTTCTTCAAAAAACAGCGGCAGATAATATTCAATCCCGGCAGAAGCTATGCCGCTGCCGATATCTTTGTACACCATGGAGCGCGAAGGGTCGCCTTCAAAGGTCTCGCGCCAGCGACCACGGAACGCCGTTCGAGCCGCTTCGTCCATAGGGAATTCACGACCTGGCAATAAACGTACTTCACGCACCGGATACAAAGAGCGCTGCGTATCGGCATCAAAAGTGCGGATGGTTTCGATGCTGTCACCGAATAAATCGAGTCGATACGGCAGGACCGAGCCCATAGGGAACAAATCGATCAAACCGCCACGCACTGAGTATTCGCCAGGCGACATCACTTGCGATACGTGGGTATAACCTGCCAGCGTTAGTTGCGTTTTAAGCTTGGCTTCATTCAGGGTTTCGCCCTGTTTGAAGAAAAACGTGTAGGCAGCTAAAAATGAGGGAGGTGCCATCCGCACCAGCGCTGTGGTAGCAGGCACTAGCAAAACATCACAATTACCATTTTGGATTTCATGCAGGGTCGATAATCGTTCCGACACCAGATCCTGGTGCGGTGAAAACGCATCGTAAGGCAAGGTCTCCCAATCAGGCAGCAAATGGCAGCGTAGCGTCGGCACAAACCAGGGGATTTCATCCAGCAGACGTTGTGCATCTGCCGGATTGGCGACCACCACGCTGAGCATGCGCTGCTGCGCTTTGAGTGCAATTGCCGCTTGCGCTAATGCATAAGCGTCGGCGGAACCATGTAATGTGGGGAGTACAAAGCGATTGCCCGCTTTAGGAAGCGACTTAACGAGATCAAATGACATTGCGGAGTTGGTTGGCTATTCTGTGTGGCTGGGGGTATCGCACTATAAGATAGGAGCATGGTAACAATTGATTAATATTGAAACTATTACTGTTCATGCCCGCAAATGCGTTTTGCCACCAAGATGTTGGAGGTTAAAATGTGTCCCAATTATAAACGAAGCTGAACCAGCTTTTTTGGAGCATCCTGCTTTGATGACATCTGTCCCGAAAATTACAACACCAACGGCTCCAGTGACTTACTTTGCGCTAATCCCCGCCGCAGGTATTGGCGCCCGCATGGGTGGCGCTGTGCCTAAACAGTACCTGACCGTCGCCGGTCAAACCATTTTGCGCCACACGGTGCAGGCATTTTTGGCCTCACCGCTGATCAGCCACACCTATGTAGTGGTCAGCGCGGAAGATGTTTATGTGGAACAGGCGCTGGCCGGACTGGATAAGGTCAGCATCCTGCGCTGTGGTGGTGCGACACGGCGTGAAACCGTGCGGAATGGACTCGATGCTATAGAGTCTCATAACAAGCTAATTGGCAAAATCGGCGAACAAGATTGGGTATTGGTCCATGACGCGGCACGTCCGGGATTGACGCCGGCTCTGATCAGCAAGTTGATTGAGCAAGTCGGCAACCATACAACTGGAGGTTTGCTGGCGCTACCGGTGGTCGATACAGTCAAACGTATGGCCAATGGCAAAGTCACGACGATTAGCCGAGACGGGTTGTGGCTGGCGCAAACGCCGCAAATGTTTCGGCATGCTGCGCTGAGTGCTGCGTTAGATGCAAGCTTACATGCCGCAGTCGAAATAACCGATGAATCCAGCGCGATGGAAGCTACCGGACAGATTCCTATGCTGGTCGAAGGGCATGCCTGTAATCTGAAGGTGACCTTGCCTAGCGATCTGGCTTTGCTTGAATCCTATCTAATTTCTTCTTAAAGCGTATATTTATACTGGGATGTAGTATTATTTATTGTCCATGTGATATAAGGACATAAATGCCATTTACTGCCTATACTCCCCTAATTTGACATATTTTGTATTTTAAGAATGCTATGACTGAACCATCGAACAGAATTGAAGCTTCCGCTGAAACACCTACCTTTCCGCCATTCAGAATCGGCCAGGGATACGATTGCCATGCCTTAGTAACAGGGCGTAAATTGATTATTGGCGGTGTCGATATTCCACATACAATCGGTTTGCTTGGGCATTCAGACGCGGATGTGTTGCTGCATGCAATTACGGATGCATTGTTTGGTGCAGCTGCTTTGGGGGATATTGGCCGCCATTTTCCAGATACCGACAAACAATTTTCCGGTGCGGATTCGCGCGTGCTCTTGCGTGAAGCGGTTGCACGTCTGCGCAAGGCCGGCTATCAGGTGGGCAATCTCGATGCGACCATCATCGCACAAGCACCTAAAATGGCCCCTCATATACCCGGTATGGTTGCCAATATTGCCGCAGACTTACAAATCAGCATTGCCCAAGTCAATATCAAAGCAAAAACCAACGAGCGTCTTGGCTACCTGGGCAGGGAAGAGGGCATCGCCGCCGAGGCAGTGGTGCTGGTGTTTCGTAACTGACGGGACTACACTGAATACAGAATCATTGACTGGAGAACTAAAAATGGACAAACAAAACCTGAAAGATTTGCTCAAGCAATTACACGAAGGTTTGCAAGAAGGTGCAGGAACGGGCGGGCAAGAGGGCGCACAAGTAGTGGACACGGCAGATGTCGAACTGAGATCGTTGTTAAAAGAACTCAGTAATGATATTCATCATGTTTTAGATAAAGATGACAGCCCGGACGATCCGGTCTTTGCCGCCTTAAGCGAAAGATCGCAAGAACTATCAGCAAAATTTGCAGCGCAACATCCTAAGCTGGAACCAGTCTTACGTGAGCTTGGTGGTATGTTAGAGAAAATTGGGATTTGATTTTTAACATCTGATTTCCAAAGTGAGTAAAAATAAAAAGCCCGAAGTCGATTCGGGCTTTTTATTTGAGGTATCGACATAAATCGATGCAGGTATACGCAATCCGTAGCTGCCATTTTCTATCACTGGCATCGCTCATTTTTTACAGAGTTAAGTGACAGATCCGTTGTTTTTAATGAACTTCCATAATCCGCCAATCACCAGCGAACCAACTCCTGCACCAACGCCCAGTAAAACAATCGCGTTGAGATGATTGTGAATCAATGGAATATTGCCAAAAAAGTACCCACCCAACACCAGCGAAATCACCCAGATCGCAGCACCTGCAACATTAAATAATTGAAATTTAGAAAAAGTCATATTCGAAACGCCGGCAATAAACGGGGCAAAGGTGCGAACCACCGCAATGAAAGGCGACATGATGAAGGTGACTCCTCCATGATTCTCATAAAACGTATGAGTTTTTTGCAGCGCGGAACGATTGAGCCATTTGTAATTTTTGGCAAATACTTTCTGTCCGATCGCATGACCGATCCAGTAGTTGATTGTGCTGCCAGTAACAGCGGCGATAAATAATAGTGGTATCAGTACGCCGGCATGCAATGTGCCGGTAGCGCAAAACGTGCCGCTGATGAAGAGTAAAGGGTCTCCCGGAAGAAAAAATAACGGCAATACCGCCATTTCTAAAAATACGATGGCAAATATGACGCCATATACCAGAGCGCCATATCGATCGCTAATGGCTCCGAGGTAATGATCAAAGTGCAAGACGAGGTCGCCCAGTTGCGTGAAGTTCATTTTTTCCTCAAATTTAATTATTCTGAATCAAGCTATGTCACTCAGATCACTCAGACTTAATGTTATTTCATCTTACTCACAATATTTTATGTAATCCCTTTTGTCCATATCCAATTGATCATGACCATCAATACAAGGGATATTAAGTAACTGAATAAGTGACTGAATTAAGTTATCCTGAGCACATAACGATCATTTAATTTATTACAATTTCTGAGGGGAATTTGGATGGCTTCTTTATCTCTGCGTAACAAGCTCATTGCTATTTGCGTTTCTATCGTGATGCTGGGGATGTTTTCTATCGTCCTCGCCAACTTTTTCACGACAAAGTCCCGCATGCTGGAGTCATTGAATAGTCAGATGACCCAGTTATCACAGAATAATGCGTCAACGATTGCAGAATGGGTCAAATCTCAAAAAACCGTGGTGTCTTCTATTAAGCTTGCTGTGGATGCGCCTGATCCTATTCCGGCATTAAAAGCAGCGCAGCAGGCTGGTGGTTTTGATCTTTCATATATTGGCTACGCGGATAAACATCACGCTTTTTCAGAACAGCGCACTCGCGCTGCTGACTATGACCCAACGGCACGTCCTTGGTACGTTAAGGCTGCTCAGATCAGCGGCCCGGTAGTGACTTCTCCTTACACCAGCGCCAGTACCGGTAAATTATTAGTCACCTTTGCCGAGGCAATCGGATCTGCCGGTCAAGTATCAGCGGTAGTGGCATCAGATGTATTACTAGACTCGGTAGTGAGCAACGTAAAAGCGATTAAGCCGACGCCAAACAGCTTTGCATTTTTGGTTGATAAGAGTAAAGGCAACATCATTGCGCATCCCAATCAAGATCTGATGCTTAAACCATTGGCGGATATGGATCCCTCACTATCCGTCAAACGGCTAGAAGAAATCAACACATCAAAAGGCAGTAGCGAAGCGAATTTTGGTGGTCGTGAGGATTTGCTCTATGTGACCCAGATCGCTGGTACCGATTGGCTGTTGGCGATTGCACTCGATAAGTCAGAGGCGACCCAAGTGTTGAGTGCCTTGCTGGTGTCCTCTGCGGTAACTGCAATTGTACTGACCGTATTAGCGGTGTTGCTATTGACGGTGCTGGTATCGCAGTCACTCAAACGGATGGCGCTGGTGCGTGATGCAATGACTGAGATCGCCTCAGGCGATGGCGATTTAACTCGCCGTCTTGACACCGAAGGTGGTGACGAGCTAGCGCAAATTTCAAGCGCATTTAATCGTTTCGTCGATAAGATCGAATCGGTTTTAATCGAGATCCGGACTGCCAGTGAATCGGTCAAAGGTGCATCGGGCGAGATTGCTGCTGGCAATGCTGATTTGTCTGCACGTACAGAGGCACAGGCAGGGTCGCTGGAAGAAACCGCCAGCACCATGGAGGAATTGACTTCAACCGTCAAAATCAATGCTGAGAATGCGCACCAGGCAAACAAACTCGCGGTATCCGCATCTGATGTTGCCGCATCTGGTGGCAAGGTGGTGGCGCGCGTGGTTGAGACTATGGGCTCAATCAAAGACAGCTCACGCAAGGTGGTCGATATTATTGGCGTAATTGATGGCATTGCGTTTCAAACTAATATTTTGGCATTGAATGCAGCGGTCGAAGCAGCACGTGCTGGCGAGCAGGGGCGTGGCTTTGCGGTGGTCGCATCTGAGGTGCGTAATCTGGCACAACGATCCGCTAGTGCTGCAAAAGAAATTAAAGCCCTGATTGGTGACTCGGTTGATAAAGTCGACATTGGAAGTGCGCTGGTAGATGAAGCAGGCAAAACGATGCAAGAGATTGTGTCGTCTATTCAACGTGTTGCCGATATCATGAATGAGATTACCGCAGCAAGTCAGGAGCAAAGCACCGGGATTGAAGAAGTCAACGGTGCCATCACCCATATGGATGATATGACGCAGCAAAATGCGGCTTTAGTAGAACAAGCGGCGGCGGCAGCACAAAGTCTGCAAGAGCAGGCAGTCAATTTATCCAGAACAGTTGCGGTATTTAAACTGGGTAGCAATGAAGTTGTAAAACGGGTGGACTCACAGAGCAAATTAAATAGCAGTAAAAGTAAGCAGAAATTATTAATCAGATAGGTTTGAAAATTCAAGCTAGTAACATTTGACTGGCAATATAGCCTGCAAATAAATTAAAAAATAAATCTAAAAATATCCAATTGGAGTGAGACATGAACATGAAATTGCGACCTGATCGAAAGGTATTACCGGTTTCGCTGATGTTACTAAGTGCTGGCATCGCCGGTTGTGGAGAAATGCAACCGCGTGCGTCAGATTCTGGTGCTCCTGTTGTTATCGCCAAGCCGATCAGCTGTGCAGAATTGGGCGCGCTGATAGTTTCACCCAAATCGATCTCATTGCCGACGACGGGTGCCGTGATCAACAGTGCAACGACGATTCCGGCTGCCGGTTCTGGTGCAACTGCTTTAGGTGAATATTGCAAAATCATCGGTGCGATCAAGCCTGTTGACCCTGCTGCGCCACAGATTAAATTTCAGCTGAATCTGCCGACTGCATGGAACAACAAAGCCATGATGTTTGGTGGTGGTGGCTATAACGGCAGTATTGCCACTGGAGTTGGCAATGTACCGGCAGGACCCGTTGATAAATTGTTGCCATTAGGACGAGGCTATGCGACCTACGGCAGCGATTCTGGTCATCAGGCCAATGCCAACGGAAGTCGTGACGGCACTTTTGGTGTCAACGACGAGGCCTTAAAGAATTTCTCCAGCGATGCGCTGAAAAAAACTCATGATGTTGCAACGTACTTAATTCAACAACGCTATGGCGTAGCACCGGTAAAAACCTATTTTGCCGGTGGCTCTACCGGAGGGCGCGAAGCACTCATAGCAGTAACAAATTGGCCGCAAGACTTTGATGGCGCGATTGTTTTATATCCGGCCTGGAATGCCGCTAGCCTGGATTTGCAGTTTGGACGTATCACCAGAGAGCTGGCCAAGCCGGGCGCGTATTCCAACAGAACCAAAAGAAAAGTTCTATATGATGCGGCGATGGCAGCTTGCGATAATTTAGACGGCGTAGCTGACGGCTTGATCAGCAACGTCTCCACCTGTAGCGCAACGTTTAATCCCGCAATTGTGCGCTGTGCCGGAGGTGCTGATACGGGCGACACTTGCTTGTCGGATGCGCAGATATCCGCGTTCAACGTAGTCAACACACCGCTAACACTCAATTACACACTGGCTACTGGCGAAACCCAATATCCGGGCTTTAACACCTGGGGTACGGATTTCGGTATTCCCAATAAAAGTCCGCTACAACCGACTGTCCTGACCTTAGCCTACGGTACCGAGCAACCTGCCAACCCGATGCCGTCAGTCACTGCCAGCACAAGCCCACCTTACGGCAGTACGTTCTGGGATCAATGGGTGAAGTATTTCGTTACTCGTGACGCTAGTTTTAATAGCTTACTTTTTGATCCACAAAACCCCGGCACTTTTAAATCGCGTGTAATCGCACTGACGGCAATTCAAGATGTGACCAAGTTTGACTTGTCTGCATTTAAGGCAAAGGGCGGCAAAATATTGATGGCACATGGCATGGCAGACGCCTTAGTTAGTACCAGAGCGACCGAGCAATACTATGAGCATGTGAAACAAGTCATGGGTACGGCGAAGGTAGATAGCTTCATGCGTTATTACGAGATTCCGGGTTATGGCCATGCTGTTAGTAGCGTATTCAATGCCTCATGGGATTCTTTAACGACGCTGGAGAACTGGGTTGAAAACAACACACCACCGGCACCACAAATAGTGGCTGATAGTGCCGGGGTGCCTGGCCGCACCCGACCCCTGTGCGAGTACCCAAGCTGGCCCAAATATGCAGGGCAGGGCGATGTTAACCTGGCTGCAAGCTATGCTTGCTCGATAAAGTAATTTTAATTTGGCACGTGACTCGTTAACGCTTAATACTTAACGCTGATTTTTTAATGTCTCATTTGGAGAATTTTGATGAAAACTAAAAGCATAGTTAAAACTTCCATTCTTAGTAATCTGATCGTTATGATTTTTTGTACTGTGAGTCTGACTGCCTCTGCTGTAGCCGCAGAGGCTACGGTAAAAATTACGCCCTTAGGTAGCCATGATGGTGAGTTCTGTGCGGCCGATCGCGCTTTGATTTTTGAAGACCCCGATGGCACTCGTATTCTTTACGATGCCGGTCGTACGGTGCGCGGTGGAACTGACACGCGATTAGGCAAAATTGATGGTGTCCTGCTGAGTCATGTGCATGGCGACCATCTGGGTGATGTGCATCAGGCGGCAGCCAACGCGGGTACTTGTGCGGCCCCTGATTTCTCAGTAAAAAGTATTCCATCATCGGTGATGGAAGAGGTGGTCTTGAGTAAGAAGGCGAAACTATTTGTTGGCGGTGAGATGGCTAGCTTTTTCTCCCGCAGAATTAAAGAAGCCGGAGGTAGTACCGACCTTGTTCAGCTAGTCCGGTTCGGTGGGCAGAGCAAAATCGGCGGAGTCAAAATTGCGAGTGTCCCTGCCGCTCACTCTAACGGATTGGATTCTAAGTTCCTGGCAGCACCTCTTTCAGATACACTGTCCAGTAATGGCCTGACCGCGTATGTCGGCCCTGCTGGCGGTTACGTTCTGACATTTTCAAACGGACTCGTCGTCTACTTGTCGGGAGATACCGGCATCATCGCCGATCAGGAGGCCGTTGTGCGACGGTTTTATAAAGCCAAGCTGGCAGTATTAAATATTGGCGGCACTTTTTCAACTGGCCCTCAAGAGGCTGCCTATGTGATTAATGATCTGGTTAAACCGAATGCCGTGATCGCATCACACGCAAATGAGGCCGCGACTAAGGAGGGAAAATTAATCGAAGGAAGTAAAACCATGGAATTTAAAACTGCGGTCAAAGTACCGACCTACGTTCCCTTAAGCGGAAAAACCATGGAGTTTGATAAAGAGGCTAAATGCGTAGCGGGTTGCTAAGCTTCCATTACGTACTCAAGTAAAGAATAAAAAATGGAGTGCTATACAGATACAGCACTCCATTTTTAATTTTTATGACAAAAAGAGAATTACAGACGTCCGCTAATCGTCACAAATAATTGACGTGGAGCACCAGTCAGCAAGGTCTGGAAAGTGCCAGTTGGATCAGATGTAGTAAAACCATTTGAGCCTATCGTGCTGAAATACTGTTTGTCTAATAAGTTCTCAACATTGACTTGTACAGAGAAGTCTTTCAGACCCATAAAGCTCTTTTGTTTGTAACCCGCAGACAAATTCATGATCACGTAAGAAGGAACCTGTGCATCATTGGTGTAGGTATAGAAACGCTTGTCTGTGAACTTACCGCCAAGTCGGGTAAACCAGACTGGATTCTCATACGACACTTCTGTCTTAAACATAACTTTTGGTGAGTCAACAACTTGCTTGCCTTCGATGTTTACGACTTTTCCGTTGTCCAGATAGTTAGATTTATATTGAGAATTGTTGTACGTCAGCGAGTTAAACCAGGACCAGTCTTTCATCAAAGTCCACATCGCCGCAGCTTCTACACCGCTAGTCTGAACTTTACCGACGTTGACGAAGGTACTTGGGCAACCGACGATCCCTGCACAAGTAGCGACCTGCAACAGGCGGTCATCAAAGTTCGCGTAATAAGCTGCTACAGAGCCAACCAGATTGTCACGCTTAAAGCGATAACCCAAATCAAGTGTAGTAGATGTTTCTGGCTTGATCGTTGCGGAGCTTAAATTAAATGCAGTCTGTGTCTGTGAGAACGGACCATTCACACCGGGCTGGAAAGCACGCATATTTTGAGACAAACTAGTAAATAGCTCATCATTTTTATTCAGCGAATAGCTTAAGCCCAACTGAGGCAAAAAGGTTTTCTTCGCCACAATCTGACCTGCCGCACGTGTACCGATCAGGCTAGTCGAGTCAATCGTGACTTTCGGTGTTTTAAAACCAAAGTTCAGCTTTAACTGATCTGCCATTAAAGACACTGTGTCCTGCGCATAGAACTGTGTCGTCGTCGTTGTAAAGTCTTGCTTGAATCCGGTGCTGGTCGGATTACTTAAGAAATAATTGGTGTCTTGCGGTCCGCTGACATCATAAAAATTTCTGGTCAGAGTATGCAGGCTGCGCTCACCCCAAAAACCAGCGTTCACTGAATGTTGGCCGACATCCCATGTCACATCAGAGATCAATCCATCACGGCTGATTGAATACTCGGTGGTGCGAATAGAAATAGGAATACCGTTGGTAGATGGCGTGTACGGTGTGTACCAGTGGCCTTGACCTTCATTGCTATGATGGTAAACCGTCGTTTTTAAATACGTCGATTCACCTAATTTATTGTCTAAGGTCGCACCAAACAAATAATCTTTACGCAGGCCGCTACCAAGATAATACGCGTCGTCCAGACTATTTACGCCACCGGTAAAGATACCTTTTGCGGCGTTGACGGCACGCTGCCAATCAGGTTGGTAATTGTCCCACTTGTACCCAAGACGCTTAACCATTTCTATGGACATATCTTGATAGTCAGTCTCGCGACGATCAGAATAATTGAAAAAAGCCGTCAGTTTATTCTCGCCAAAAACATGAACCAGTTTTGAATTAAATTGATCTTGATCTTGCGGACCCGCGCCTTTCCATTTGTCTGCACGTTGACGTGTAACGCTGAAATACGCTTTGGTACCAGTGGATAACAAACCGGTATCAACACGGGCAAAGGTGCGGTAGGTGCTGTCACTGCCAACTGTTTGCGCTGCGCTGAAACCCATATCGTTCGTCGGATCCGACGAGAAAAATTGAACTGTGCCACCTAAGTTACTGGTCGATGCTGTACCAACGGCACCCGCGCCTTGAGATAAAGTTACTCGGCCAATATTTTCAGAAGAAATCGCACGGCTGATATGAAGGCCGTTGTTATTGCCGTAGCTCATGTCACCCAATGGCACATTGTCTAAGGTAAATCCCATTTGATTCTGATTGAATCCACGTACGCTGAAACGGGTCGACCATTCATACGCGCCAAAAGGATCGGCGGACTGGAATGACACGCCAGGTAATTTGTCCAATGTCTTTAAAGGGCTTGATCCTGGCAAAACCTTCATCAAATCATCTTTGGTAATGTCTTGTACTTGGCGTGTTTTACCTTGGCCAAAAATTGTGACATTGATTGGCTCATTTTGCGTATCTTGCGCAAATGCGTTGCTTGCAAAAGCTTGCAACAAAATCAGATAAAGAGGCGTGTATCGAAAATTGCGAAAATTGTGTGACACAGTTCTATCCCTTCAGTGGATAAATAGTTGATCTGAATTGGTGTAATGGTGTTCGTGAAGTAGTAGACTAAAATTGACCTCAACGCAGCGCACTGTAGCGCGGTGATATGACGAAAAAATGACACTCGCAACAAATAGGCACCAATCAACTTTTTCACCACAGTTTGATGTTAGTTTGTAGTCTCGTCATTTCAGTGACATAAACTTAGGGTAAAAGAGGCAGTAAAATTAATGCCGGATGCAATGCTGTCGCCGCTAAAAATTTAGCTAAAAATTTAGCTAAAAATGCGCGGCAATGATGTGGCTTAGTGACGCAAAGCAGTAACGAAAGTAGTCCCTAAAATTGAGCCGTCAGATATAAACATGTTGCAGATCCGCTCATAGAAAAAATAGGGAGTATTATTTATTGTCCATATAATCATTGGACAATAAGCCTTATTTATTAAAATAATGGGGGAGTATATTAAAATTCCTGCTTTTTCAATCCTTACAAACAAACTTGTGCTGTTTTGCTCGGACGCCCGTCAGGCAGACATCGGAACTTCATTTCAAAAGGTCTAAAAGATATATATGCTGAAATTTGGCTTAGTTGGATTTATGTTGTTGTCGTGTCTCGCCATCGATGTGAGTGCTGAGGACAATCATATCGATACGATACGCCCTGATGCGCCAGAACTTGCACACTACGGCAAGTTTTCTATCGGGGTGAAGACGTTTAATTTTACTAATCCACACCAGCTGGATATCGTCCATGCCAAGCCGGGATTACCAACACCGTATTACGACCGGCCAGTTACGGTAGAAGTCTGGTATCCAGCAAAGCTAGAGAAAGATCAGCCTAATTCGGGTGATTTACGCGTCATGACACGAGACGGTAAAACAGAAGTGACCTTGCATGGCAAAGCGGTACGCAATGCCGCAGCGGATCGTTCTGGCGGGCCCTATCCTTTACTGATTGTGTCGCATGGCTATCCGGGCAATCGTTTTTTGCTAAGCCACTTAGCAGAAAATTTATCAAGCAAAGGCTATGTTGTTGCGTCGATTGATCATGCTGATAGTACCTATAGCGATCAAGGTGCTTTTGGCAGCACACTATTAAATCGTTCACTGGATCAGTTGTTCGTACTTAATGCGATGGCAAAACTCAACAATGATTCGACCGATTCTCTCAAAGGCATGATCAATGCGGATATGACTGGATTGATCGGTTATTCCATGGGTGGGTATGGCGCGCTGAACACCATTGGTGCCGGGGTTACGGCTGCGAGTGTCGGTTTTTCATGGGGTACACCGAACGGTGCTTTAGCGGTGCGTCAATCGGGTAACGCCGACTATGTCGCCTCAATTGATACTCGCATTAAAGCGGCAGTGGTATTTGCCCCCTGGGGATGGAATGCCGGTTTCTGGGATGCATCAGGATTAGCGGGGATCAAAATCCCAGTATTTTTTGTTGCAGGTAGCGCAGATGATGTGTCTGGTTATTCGCCGGGGGTAAGAAATATTTTTGAGGCCAGCGTCAATGCGCCACGTTATTTGCTCACCTATGAAAACGCTAACCACAATGCAGGTGCACCTATACCTGCCCCTAAAGAAACCTGGTTGCCGGTCCCTAATCTTAAAGTTATTCCGGCCGAACATTATATCGACGCAGTATGGGATAACACCCGGATGAATAATATTGCGCAGCATTTTAGTACGGTTTTTTTAGGTAAATATTTGAAAAAAGAATCCGCTATGGATTCCTACCTGAGCTTGGTAGAGAACGCTAAAGACGGCAAATGGTCAGCTGAACCTAACGGCACGTTTAAAAGTGATCACACTTATTGGAAAGGTTTTCCGGCCCGCAGCGCGGTTGGTCTGCGCCTTGAACAACGTGCGCCAGCTGCCACCAAATAGTCCTCACACAAGCGTCTTAGTGCTGAAGTGCAGGGCACAACTTTAGGATTGCTTGACTCAACTCATTTGTACTGTATTGGAAAAAATTTGAATCCCTGGCTCTTACTCATGTTGACCATTTTGAGCGAAGTCATCGCGACGATTAATTTACGTCTGTCAGATGGTTTTACCAAAATTATTCCATCCTCGATTGTGGTGGTTGGCTATGGATTGGCATTTTGGGGATTGTCAGTTGTCATGCGTCGTTTAGAAATCGGCATAGCCTATGCCGTCTGGTCGGGAGTAGGGACGGTAGCTACGTCCATTTTAGGTGTGTTCTTGTTTAATGAGGGTGTCAGCATACCCAAAATCATCGGCATACTACTGATCATTGCTGGCGTCGTATTGCTGCATTCCAGCACGAATACTTAGACATCGCATTAATAACCTGTTGATCTTAGTGTTCAATGTTGACGCAACAAGACACGAGTTCACTCACAGATTGATAAAAAACCTTTTGGTCATCAGAGGGTCATATCTGTATGAAAAAATATTGGGTTATTTGCCGCTCTCTAGGGAAACATCCATGTATTTTGCCAATGTATTGACCGCCCGAAAAATATCGTTCGTCCTCGCTGCTGTCGCAATGTCTCTTTCTCAGACAGGTATCGCCGCAGAAAAGCTCCGCTTATTAACTTGGGCGGATTACGCTCCCAAAGAAATTACCGAGCAATTTACCAAAGAAACTGGCATCGTCGTCGAAGTCACTATCTCTAATAATGAGGAAATGATTTCGAAGTTACGTGCCACAGGTGGTGCCGGTTTTGATCTTGCTCAGCCAAGTCAGGACAGGATCATCGGACCACTTTCTGAGTTCGGCATGTATAAGCCGCTTGATCTCACAAAAATAAAAACAGATCGTTTTTTACCAGAAATGTTTGAGGCCTCAAAAAAGGTCACGACGTATCAAGGTAAATCCTATGGCGTACCATTTTTCTGGGGAACAGATGGATTAGTCGTAGCAACCAACAAAGCAAAAATTGTAGACTACCTCGATTTATGCCGTCCTGAATATAGCGGAAAAGTCGCAGTACGATTAAAACGCCCGAGTCTGATTGCAGTTGCGTTTTCGATGGGACAGGACCCGTTTAAGGCGTACGGAAACCCTAAACAATATGAACAAATCATGCAGGCAGCAGGCGAAAAAATGATGGCATGTAAGAAGAATTATAAATATTTTTGGGAAAGCAAAGATCAGTTATTAAATGATTTACGTAGCGGCGAATTGGTTGCCGCACAGATGTGGGACAGCGGCGGATGGAAATTGAATCGCGAATTACCTGCACTTAAATTCATTGCGCCAAAGTCAGGCGCGTTGGGCTGGATTGACGCCTATGCTATTCCTGCGAAGGGCAAAAATGATGCTGCGGCCTACGCATGGATTAATTTTGTCACCCGCCCAGAAATCGCAGCACGCATGGCGCAAATTTCAGGCAGTTTTACTGCGGTAAAAGGGGCTGATAGTTTTATGGATGCCAAGATGAAATCACAATTGAATGACTCATTTTCGCCTGATGCATTTAAAAACATCAAATGGTATCCCGCTATTCCCGCCGGCTTGGAAGAAATCGACGGAAAAATCCTTGATCGTATTAAAGCGAGTTCCTAATCGATTTTTTTCTAACCTGGCAGCTCACTTTTGCAAGAGTACATGAGTCATATTTCTAATAAAAAAATCGATTTAGCGGTCTGTAACGTCACTAAACAATATACGTATCAAAACCAGTTATTTACCGCAGTTGATAACGTATCTCTTGAAGTTCCGAAGGGGAGTTTCTGTTCCATATTAGGACCTTCCGGCTGTGGAAAAACTACCTTGCTTCGTATGATTGCTGGATTTATTCAGCCAAATCAGGGGGATATTCTCATTGGTGGAAAAAGCATGCTGCAGCTTGCTCCCAATGCTCGTCCAGTGAACATGATTTTTCAGCACCTGGCTTTATTTCCCATGATGACGGTGGGTGAGAATGTCGCCTACGGATTGGAACGACGCTCTATCAAGCGAGCAGAGATCAAACAAAAAGTCGCCGATATGTTACGCCGGGTTGGCTTGCCTGATGCGTCGGATAAGCGCATCGACCAGCTTTCTGGTGGACAAAAACAGAGGGTTGCGATTGCACGCTCGCTAATTCTCGATCCTACCTTGCTATTACTTGACGAGCCATTAGGCGCGCTTGACCTTAAGTTACGCGAACACATGAAGTTGGAGTTAAAGCAGTTGCAAGCAGAAATTGGCACCACATTTATCTACATCACCCATGATCAGTCTGAGGCATTAGTCATGTCCGATTTTGTTGGCGTGATGAATAAAGGGAAGTTTGAACAGCTGGGATCGCCACAAGATTTGTATTATCGGCCGCAAACCGCGTTCGTCGCCAGCTTTGTGGGTAATAGCAATCAGTTGTCAGGTCATGTCGCTGTCGCGAACGATAAGCTACTTGAAATAAAGATAGATAAAAATACCTTTATTCGTTCTGCTAACGTACAAAAATTAAATGACGGTATAGCTGCCTCACTATTTATTCGGCCTGAAAACATCAGTATGTCTTTGACGCGGCCAACGGATATCGTTAGTGACAATCAATTGGCAGGAAAAATCGGCAATGTTTTATTTGACGGCGCTAATTCATCGGTTGAAGTCAAGATCGCGCACACCGATTTGTCCGTTAAGGTAGCGATGCCTCACACCGGGTTAAGTAATGCATTCCAGTCTGGTACGCATGTTTATTTGAGCTTTAATGCCGAGCATGTGCATGCATTTGCTATCGATGCGACTCAGCACGGAAAACATTAAACAGCCAATGATGAAAACCAATAATTCGCCCGTATTGCTCTGGGTTCTATTGGCACCAGCAGTAATCTGGTTGTCGATGCTGATTATATTTCCCCACCTGGAGATGCTGTTTCTCTCTTTGCAAACACGCGCCGGACCACAGGCATTTCATTTCAGCTTAAAGCAATACCAGACGTTTATAGATGAGCCTTTGTATTGGTATACCTTTCTGCGTACGGCACTGATGTCGTTATCTGCAACCGTGATTACTTTGGTACTGACATTTCCTGTCGCCTGGTATATCGCAAAAATAGCCGCTGGACGATCAAAGTTATTTTTAATGACGGTCATCGTTTTGCCATTTTGGGTCAGCGAAATGGTAAGAACACTGGGGTGGATGATTCTTCTGCGCAGCAATGGTGTTATTCCCCAAGTGCTGTATCGGCTAGGTCTGACAGATCATCCTGTTGACCTTTTGTATAGCGATGGAACAGTCATGCTCGGCTTGGTCTATTCATCCTTACTCTTTATGTTGATCCCATTGGTCAATGCCTTAGAAACATTGGATAACAGCTTGGTAGAGGCGGCATACGATCTGGGCGGAAGCCGTCTTAATATTTTGCGGCAGATACTCATACCGCACGCCGCCCCTGGGATTGCTGCCGGATGCATCATGGTATTTATGCTGACCTTGGGTAATTATTTAACACCCGTGCTGTTGGGCGGCAAAAATTCTATGTGGTTCACAGAGCAGATTTATACGCAGTTCATTACCCGTTTTAATTGGGAGCAGGGTGCCGCACTGGCTTTTATTCTCTTAGGATTGTCCAGCTGTTTTGTCTGGTTGGGCCTGAAATTGAGCGGCCAATCATTTGATGAAGTAATGAGGCGTTCATGATCCCCAGTATTCGACAATCGCGTTTCACGCAATTCATCAGAAGCAGTTACCTGGTTTATTTTTTCATTTTTCTGTTCCTGCCTTTATCCATTGTTGCGGTCTTTTCGTTTAATGATGCTCCTTACCCTTTGCCACCTTGGAAAGGTTTTACCTGGGACTGGTTTTTTGCCAACGGAACAGGCGAGAGAACAGGTTTATTTTTTGACCAGGAGATTTTGGATAGCCTAATCAATAGCGGCAAGGTGGCTTTGGGCGTGACATTTTTTAGTGTTCTTGTGGGCACGGGAAATGCATTTTTACTGGAGCGATTCCGATTTCGCGGGCAACAATTGCTATCGCAGATGATGTTGATCCCGCTGGTTATTCCTGGTGTCATTTTAGGAATTTCTATTTTGTCGCTGATGAGCAAACTCGCTCAGTTTGCTGATGATGTATTTGGATGGGAGCTAGATTTTTTAAGGCCCGGTTTGTTTCTGGTCGCGTTAGGGCAATTCTCTTATATCGTCGCCATCGCAACACTGACGATCAGCGCCCGCTTAAAGCGTCTGGATATGAGCCTGGAAGAAGCTGCAATGAACTTAGGTGCCAACAAACGCGCCATCTTTTTAACCATCACGCTACCCTATTTAAAACCAGCGATTTGGGGCGCTGTACTGATGTCATTCCTACTGTCTTTTGAAAACTTCAATACGACGTACATGCTTGCCGGAAGTGACGCACCGCTCACTGTCTTAATGTATGGACGAATGAAGGAGGGCGCAACTCCGGTAGTCAATGCCATTAGCCTGATGATGATGTTGCTGTCTGGTGTCGTTGCAATGACACTATATTTTGGTGGAAGGAAGAAAACCTGACCGCCCTAACGGCGTATCAAGGGCAAATGAGAAGGCTAAGCAACGATAAAATCTCCTGAGATCGCAATGCTCCTCGTATCAAATAATAATGCGATCTAAGCAATGCCCATAAATATACTCCATCCCAGTAATTTTAGTCGTCCATATATTCATTGGATATCAAGGCATATTATTAAAGATAATGGGGGAGTATATTAAATTTAACCTATCAAACTGTCGATAAATCACGATGAAATTAGGTATAGATCCAAAAAGGGGGGGCTGTATGATCGTCGGCTCACTCAGCGTGGGTTGTTCTTTTGTTTATGCGAGGTTATTTTTGGCAGACAAGAATATTTCCGCTGTAGCGCTGTCGACCTATCAAATTGGCTTGGGATTGCTAATGCTATTGCTCGTTACCGATCTTAAGGGCATCGAGCATATCCTCGAAGATAAAATAGCTCTGACAGGATTAGTGCTTGGACTAGGACTCACTGGCACAGGTTTGGCGTATGTACTTTATTATTTTATCGTTCAGCACTTGGGTGCTGTAAAAGCCGCAAGTGTGACTTACATACCGCCAGTAGTTGCACTGATGATCGGGTGCTTGTTTGCTCACGAACCATTAAGCACAATCAACGTCGCAGCAATCTTGTGTATTTTAGGTGGGGTTTAATAATTGCAGACTGGGAAGCGTTAATTGTCCTGGTCAAGACTAGATAGACGCGTCGCGAATCTAATTAGCCATACCCCATCGCTTAAAATGCGGTATCCAATGAGCATTAACAATTTTATTAAAACCACTCGGTGTTGGGTGCAATTCGTTTGCCCAATCCTCTTGATATCCGTCGTCCGTGCGTAGCGTCCCTGGCGAACTCACAAATACAACATCATTTTCCCAATCGTTGAAGCTCGCGAGCGTTGTGTTCAGTCGAACAATCAGCTCTTTGATTACTGCGATACGATAAATTAAATCAGGATTCACTTTCGATTGATCTAGTGCCGGCTTTAGCCATGGTCCGTTGAATTGAATACCGGCTAACGTAAAACCTCGGCCATCAGGTACAGGATAATCATAACCGTTGATGAAAATGGGGCGAGGCTGTGCAGGAAGGTCTTTATATGCCCATCGTATTTCATGGATCAGTCCACCCATTGCAGTCACGATGATGCGTAACAGATTATCGATACCGTCAGGATCAATACAATCCTTAGGGTCAGGAATGTTAGAGCAATTGCTGCGCAGAGCAAGATGATAGTCAACGGCGTCGTTGCCCGCACCGCTAATCATAAATATGTTGAAAAAACCTCGGTTTGCTGATTTTAAATACTCTTCTACAAACGGCGCGTATTTACCGGCCCCGACGTATTGCTGGAGTAGCGGTAATTGTCAATCTAGTTGTCGCCTAAAGTAGTTGTTGTCATGCGGCTTTTTTGAGTTCTGCTTGCAGCTCCTTTGTGTCTATTTGCTTCTCTGGATTTAAATGAACGATGTTGATACGTTGCCAGTTTCGGATCTCACCACTCCAGCGTTCAGGATGCTGTTCTTTAGCCGCTTTGTAGATAGCGATACGCTTAGCTAGCAAGGCGCGATCCTCGCCATCATGGCGCTGCGCTGGCGTAACGAAGTTGATCGCGCTATGGCGATGCTCGTGGTTGTACCATTGAACAAAGCCACCAACCCACACTCTGGCCTCTAGCAGATTGGCAAAGGCCTGCTGTGGATAGCTTGATCGATATTTGAGGGTTTTAAAGAACGACTCAGAGTACGGATTGTCGTTTGAGACAGCCGGTCTGCTAAATGACGGAACGACACCAAGTTGTTGTAAGGTCGCTAGCATGGTTGCGCCTTTCATGGGGCTGCCATTGTCTGAATTAAGAACCACTTGGTTTGGTGCGATATTTTCTCTGACACAAATGTCTTTCACCACTTCACTGGCTAGCTCACTGCTTTCGTTTTCATAGATCTGCCAACCGACTACTTTTCTGCTAAAAATATCGATGAACAAATACAGGTAATAGTGAATACCTTTGACTTGTGTCGGCAAATAAGTAATGTCCCAACTAAAAAGCTGATTGGGTTTTGTCGCGCACAATGCACGAGGTTTGCTCCGCGCTTGTGCTGGCCGTTCCTTACCACGATGGGCGAGTTGCTTCGCTGTTCTTAAGACGCGATAGAAGCTCGATTCAGAGGCAATATAGCAAGCTTGGTCGAGTAAGCAAGGAACAATTTGGCTCGGTGGAAGATGGGCAAATTCTTCTGAATTGGCGACAGTAATTATCTGCTCGCGCTCCTCTGGAGTGAGGGCATTCTTGGGTATTTGCATTCTGCCTGGTCGTTGATCACCTAAACTATTTTCGCTGTTAGCATCACGCTGCCAGCGTTGTAGCGTGCGTTCAGAAAGTTCTATTACTGTGCAGCATTGACGCTGGCGCGCACCTGCAGCGATGCTGTCAGCGACCAAAGAAATAATGTTGTTGCGCTCTGTGAGAGAGGTCATTTTTCCTCGTCCTCCCACAGAGCTTGAAACTTTTTTTGCAGTATCAGCAGAGCAGCAGCCTCCGCCAAAGCTTTCTCTTTGCGATTTAATTCGCGCTTGAGTTGATGGTTTTCATCTTTAAGATCGCGTATTTCTCGCTTGCTGGGCGGGGCCATTTCGG
>NZ_JBEONQ010000041.1:0-45756 GCF_040544445.1 Undibacterium sp. GrIS 1.8
GGTATGCACAGCGTTTGCTGATGCGCCAGCAACAAAGCATTCCCGCATTGAATGCGCTGCATGAATGGATGACGAAGACGCTTCCCGGCGTGGCGCCATCCAGCGCACTCGGCAAAGCCCTGGGTTATATGAAAAAGTGCTGGAGCAGGCTAACCCGTTACACGGAGCGAGGCGACTTACCCATCGATAATAACAAATGCGAAAACGCCATACGTCCCTTTGTGGTTGGCCGTAAGGGATAGTTATTCAGCGATACGCGGGGCGGAGCGCATGCCAGTGCAACAATCTATTCAGTAGTGCAAACGGCCAAAGCTAACGGAGTTGAACCCTACAGCTGGCTGCGCCGTGTACTGCGCGACTTGCCAGTCGCCCAGACGCCGGAGCACATCGAAGCGCTGCTGCCATGGACCATGCCCGAACTCAAGGTAAAGGCAGGATGAGCCGCATCACTACACCGGTACTGGCACGGTCAATTCAACAAGTGCGTGCCATGACACTGGTACAAAAAGAACAGCTTCTGGATAACATGTTCCGCAGTCAGCCAACACTGCTCATTGCCTGCCTCGTGCAACATAAGATAGGAATTCCATTTGACAAAATGGAATTCTTGATGGAACTGATCTTCATTTGTTTCCAAAGCATGAAAGAGTCTGGATTGACATGGTCTCTGATTGACGAAAATCAATGGGAGCGGCAACTGGGACTTCTTGTCGCCAACGTCAAATTCACTGAAAGACTGAGTAGCGACCTGCGCAGACAAAGTTTGCACCAGTACATTGATGATCATCCAGAAAAAATGCTGTTCGTATTTGTCATGAGCGAACTCCTACCCTGGCTTGATCAGTGTGGACTTGCAGAAGACAATGAACGATACGTTATGCTTGCGGCGATAACTGCCGTCAATTGCATCGCGAATATGCCGATGCCACCCATGAAAAAAACAAAAAAATAAAAATAACTGGACTGGCAGTACTGTAGTTTATGGATCGCTTACGGTCAAACGTCTGTTGGGATGTAACAAGGGGCATTACCACATCTTGGCCAAGAACGCCACGCGTGCCATTGCGTAGCCAGCATTTAATGGCAAAAGTGTGCGCATGGCAGGTGAAATGCAGACCGATAGCTCCAGAAACGGTTCGGGAGAACGAGGAAAAAAACGCGCAACTTCGCTTTATCCACTTAGTTTACGTGAATGGACAAACGGAACCTAAAACCGACCGTTATTGAGCAAATCCTTGGATGAAAGTCATTGACTATAATAAATCAACTCGGTAAGACAAGAATTTGTTCCACGCCGTCCTGTATCGAATACACGCTGGTATCCAGCGTTAACTCTGGATGTCGGGGAATTTCATAGGGACTATCAATGCCGGTCATATTGGGAAGCAGGCCATCTCGATTTCTTGTACAGTCCTTTTGGGTCTCGGTGTTCACATACATCCAGCGGTGTGCTGATATATACCTCAATGAATTCGGCATCGCCGATCAATGCGCGCGCAGCTTCCCGGTCTTTATTAAACGGCGAAATGCAGGTAACAATCACAATCAGACCGGCCTCTTTCATCATTAACGCGACTTCTCCGATGTGTCGGATATTTTCGGTACGGCTTTCGGGTGAAAAGCCCAAATCCTTATTCAGATGTTTGCGAACGTTATCGGCGTCCAGGATGTAGGTATGTTTATTTTGTTCCTGGAGCTTTAGTTCCAGGGCGTTCGCGATCGTCGATTTTCCAGCTCCGGATAGTCCGGTGAGCCAGATGACTTTTGCTGCATGCCCTTTGATGGATTCCCGATTTGATTGGGTAACGCTAAATAATTGTTCAAAGGATTGGGTGAGATTGATTGTATTAGAAGACATGGTATTCACTGGGAATAATCAAAAGCGATCGAGCAATTATCGGTAAAACTATTTTAAAAATTCAATGTTATTTAGCTAATATCAGTAAGAATAACATGACGATACCTGGTCAAGTTGCATATATGCTATCGGATTGTAACGAGCGCCAGTGGGAAAACTGCTCAGTAAGTATTTACCCAACGTTTTTTAGAAAGGACTCGATTTGCGTGCAGGCCACACTCGCTCCGTCTTCGTCGGAGATACGCTGCATGTAGTTTTTCAATAATTGATGCTGTGACTGGTTTTTGAATAACTTGTCCAAATTTGCTGCCACTGCTGCAGCCTTATAATTTCGCTCTGCCATCACCATGGCCAGATTCTGATTACATGCTCTGTGCGCATTGTCAAACTGGTCCCATGTTGATGGTACGAGTAGCGATGGAATACCAAATCGCAAACTCCAACCTATCGCGCCTATCCCGCCTGAATGTACGATGGCACTGGCAGATTTCAATAGTACCGAGTAAGGTACATAACCAGTGATCAAAATGTCCGATGATTTCGGTAATTCAGCATGAAAACGCTGTGCTGCCAACAAAATACCCCGGATCCCCATCCGTTTGCAGGTCTCTATACTTTCGGTAAAAAATTTTCCGGGATGGGTGCGCATACTGCCGCCGGGTGCAAAAACTATCGGAGCCGGGCCGCCATCAATAAATTCTGCCAGCGACTTCATCTTTTCTGCACCTCGCATAAATTCCGGCTCGAACCAGCTAAATCCTGATAAAACAGTATTGGTAGGCCAATCCGGTTGGGGCTTAATGAGTGAGGGGGAAGTCATTAACAAATTGAGATGCTCTGAGTACAGCCCTTCAAAGCGAGGATGCCCAGCATTTTTAATACCCAACCTGCGTTGCTGTCTGATGACGGAATTCATCATAAGTCTGCTGACGCTACGAGCCAAAGTAATATATGGACGCTGGGTAGCGGGATAAGCCATCGTCAGACTCTGTAACCGATGGATATAAGGAAATAGAGGAGGATCATACTGAGAAGGGAATGCCAAAGGTGAGGGTGCACAGAAAACCCAGGGCTTGCCCGTTTTTTTGCTGACCATGGATCCCGTATAAGCGAGCTGATTACCCACTATCAGGTCATAATCATTTGCAATTGAAGATAGGATTTCATATTCTTGCTCCAGATTTCTGGGCGACAGCGTCTGAAGTATTTCAGCTGTGCTACGCAATTTAGAAAGTACTGAATGGTTTTCGAGTTGCTCATTTTCAGCAGGTCGTTCATCAAGTTTAATCAGCGATATGTTTAATAGGCTCAGCGCATCGGCATGATGTCCTTCTCCCGCGACACTGACAAAATGCCCTTTATCTTTTAGTGCTTGCGCGATGGCAAACATAGGAAACATGTCGCCGTAGCCACCCTTACCAACAATCAGAATACGCGCCATAAAATCCCAAAATTGAAATCTCTAAATTAGTTCAGTTTGCCAGCAAGCCAACATTCCGATTCCAAAGCCGATCCGCTGCTTCATCCGCCGCAGCGCTTAGACCAGGTTCACCGTAGAAAACACCACGAATTTGCAGCGTATTGCATACGGCGTTGATAAAGGCGTCTACCATGGCGGGAGCGGGAGGTTCTGCCTCGGTCCAGAAACGGTCTAGCGATTCCTGAAAACTTAGTCCGGCCACATCATAGATTGCCGAGCCCAAGGTCATAACCGGACAACCGAGTTGCAGCGCACGAATACCGACGGTGCTGTTGACGGTAACAACACCAACTGAACAACGCAGAATTTCGTCTAGATCACCGCCATCAAAATAATCGAGCCTATCCACAATACCTAACTGGTCCGCTCTCTTGTAAATCAGGCTTTTCCAGTTCTTCAAACCAGGATCGAGCGGATGCACTTTGATGAGTAGTCTGTCATTTGCGTCAGCACATCTTGCAAAAGACTCCAGTGTTAGCCAAATTGCCTCCTCCAGACTATCAAACGGCGAGTAACTGACGATTTGAAAATCATTTTCAAGTTGTAGCGGCAACAAAAAATAACGCGCGTGTTGTGCTTTCAATTCTGCAAGTCTGGCTAAAGCATATCGATGTCCGATCCCAGCAAACAGTATCCGACGACCGATAGAAAAATAATGTGCTAGAGGATGGTTGCGCTTGTAAGGGCGACGATAAAACGGAAACAGCCAGAAATAAAAGAAATTGGCCAGATGATACAAAATATCTCCCCAGGCCATTTTCCAGAAATGATCTCTATATTGCTGCGTTAAGTTAGGCTTGGGTGCATTGGCAGCGAGTGCCATAATAGATTCTGGATTTTTGGGGAAAAGAGAGTCGCCACCCATGCCATTGCGCTCAAAGACGATCCAGTCGGGTCTGAGATAACCAAAATCTGTCACCGTTACCCGAATATTGCGTGCTTTCGCCAATTTAATGGCATGTTTGTGATAACTGCGTTGTTCACCGACCAGTACAACATCTGTGACTTTATGCTGATCAAAAAAATCGGCGATAAAAGCAGGCCAGTCAGCAAGCGATCCACGAAAATTTACGGTATTCGCGCCGCGCCAGAACAACTGATCGCCAATACAAAGATTGAGTCCGGTTACTTTGCCGCCACGCTCTGTTAATTTTTTTCCGATTTTGCTGAAAAATGGTGAGGGAAGTCCCTGTAGAAATACAAAGTGCAGTTCAGACATAATTCATCCAGATTGACATCAATATTTTTTACTCTGTTTTAAAAACCACTGTATCGAATCCTGCATTGCTTCTTCAAATCCGACCTTGGTAGGACAAAAAAAGTGAATTCTATCGGCGCTGTGACCACAGGTCCTGCCAAAGAATCGCACCAGCAAACGGTGTAACATTGGCTCATGTCTGGGTAGCAGCAGCTTGTGGAAGGTTTCCAGGCCACGAGCCAGCTTTTCTGCAGCGGAAAAAGACAGATTGAATACAAACCCCTTTCCATTGATGTCAGAGCGAAATTTATCAATAAATGTCCGCCAGCTAACGTCATAGTTGTCCCGCACGTTGTAACACTCTCGATGTGCTTCGTGTGCGCTACTTGCCCAAATCAGGCAATCTATTAGATTATCGATATACACCAGTCCCGCATGTACTTGCCCTTTGTCGACTGTCAACATGATGCCAAACTTGAGTTCAGCGCCGATACGAGTAATGAACTGACTGCGGGGGCCAATGATATTTCCAGGCCGGATAATCGTGTAAGAAATGCCAGCCTGACTACCCAGTTCCCGGACCACACTTTCTCCCATCAGTTTGCTTTCCCCATAACCAAAGCCTGCGCCATTGGGGGTGCTCATTTCATTGCATGCAACCGCCGGGAATCCGTACACGTCCATCGTCGACACGTGGACTAACCGTGCCAACGTTTTATTTTCTTTCGTAATGGCGGTCATTAAAGTGGTCACACCAAGCACATTTGCCGCGTAATAGGCGTCTGAGTTATCCCAGGTGTTGACATTCGCTGCACAATGAAAAATCACATTCACATCTCGTACAGCGCGCGAAACTGCGGCGACGTCATTCAGGTCTCCTATGATTACTTCGCAGCGGGTATTTAAAGGTGAAGCAAGTTTTTTCGCATCACGCACCAGTAGACGAATTTTCCAGCCTTCCTCAAGTAGCCGCTCAGCGAGTCGATGGCCTACAAATCCGCTCGCACCTGTAATCAGTGCAGATAATTTTTTTGCATCTGCCATCTATTTCCCTTTTAATAAAACACGGCGACATAAAGTCATAGTACTGAACCAACTAAACCAATGATCTAACCATGTAAAATGCATCGCAACGAAATTACATTCAATAGGCACTGTCATTAAAAATGAAAATAAAAATATTCGAAACAATCAGCGATGTACCAAAAGAACAATGGGACCGTATTCAATCCGGATATTCGTGTTGTTATGCATACGAGTTCTGGGATGTAATCGAACAGGCCAAACTGAATGATTTTTCCTACCAATATGCCATCTTTTACGATGAGATTGATAACCCGGTGGCCATCACCAGTTTTTATACCATCACTACCGACATCGCCATATTTGCACCACCCGCACTTCGAAATTTTCTATTAAAAATCCGTCGTTTGTTCCCTAACTTCCTGAAATTTAAAATGCTCGAATGTGGTACGCCCATTAGTCTGAACAAGCCTTTTGTGGCGAGTGTAGCCATTTCCGAGCAAGAAATAGTTACATCGTTCGATACCATGTTGAATGGACTGGCCAAAAAACAGGGGCATTTTTTGATTGTAGTTAGAGACTTCGAACCAGAATCTGCAGCAACTGGCGCGTTGTTCAAGCAGCGGGGATACCACCTAGTAGACAGTCTTGCCACAACCTACATGACAGTTTCTTGGTCTACTCCGGAAAAATACCTATCCTCACTTAAGAGCTACTACCGCAGTAAATTACAAAAACATCTGAAGATCAATCAGCAACAGGGCATTCGTCACGAACTGCATGACGAATTTGATCACCTGGCCGACACACTCTGTAACCAATGGCTGGTTGTGCACAACAGCGCCAGTGAATATCAGCGAGAAATACTCACGCCAGAATTTTACCGAGGATTTTCTTCAAAGCTAGGCGAACGCTCTAAAGTAATTCTGTTTTATCGTAATGACGAACTGATTGGACATGCCTTGTTGCTAATGGATCGAGATACGCTGCGCTGGCTTTATTTTGGCCGGACCGAGGCTGTTAATGACAGCTTATATATCTATGTTGCGCACAAAGTGGTTGAAACCGCTATCAATCTTGGTTTAAAGCGGATTGAGATGGGCTTGACCACGTACTCAATCAAAAAAGATCTGGGCGCTTACATGTCACCCATTCAATTCGCGCTGCGTGCCCCATCCGCTTTCATCAATTTTTTTGTGGGCTTCTACTACCCAATACTTAATCACACACCTGAAATTCAAAACAAAAACATTTTTAAACAAATCTAACGCACACCGATAATACGACGCAAAAATACCCTGATAAACTTGCGCCACAGCGGTGTGGTTCCGCCTGATTTGGCATGCCAGCTGGACAATTCATCCAACGACTGCTCAGGCGCAATCAATTTTTTTCCGTCCCGGCTTAAGTACAGCGGATACTTGATCAGCACGCCGGCTACTAGTTCGTCTAGCGTTAGTTTGCGACTGCGTCTTTCGAGCGGAGCCATGTCGGTGGTCAAGCCCCAGCCCGAGTAAAAAGGCTGTCCGTAACAGGTGACTTGTTTGCCGCGTAGTAGAGCTTCAAAACCTGTAAGGGAGGTCAACAAATGGACTTCATCTACCTGCAATAGCAAATCACCCATCGCCGCATTGGTAAGCACTTGGTCACACCACTCAATTGCATCCCGCTCAAGTTGTCCCTCGGCACGTAGTCGAGCCAGCACATCAGGATGTGGTTTGTAGAGCAGATACGCATCCGGATTGGCAGCGCGTACTGCCTTCAGCAGGCCGATATTAGTACGCACACCCGGTGCCCCATAGGTCAGCGAGGCATCACTTTCTACTTGGCCAGGAACTAAAATCACCCGTTTTGCATTGGCCGGGCGCTGCCATTGGTCTGTGCCCACATTATATTTGGTCAAACTCGAAGCCACTATACGAGAACGTAAAGCAGTTGCTCGGGCAGTCAATACACCATCAAATTCGCAGGAAGCCAGCAGCTCCTCAAGTCCGGATACACGCGTCGCATCGTAATAAATGCCCACCGCGTCCGCAATCCACGACACCGGCCGAATTAAATCCGCACCCAAACCAACCGAACGCAAAAAACCGTCTTCCATCCGTAGCACATGCACCTGCTCATCAATACCTTCGGGCACGGCGCACATGCCCCACAAAATCAGAGTGGTGCAGGGCCGCACGACATCCACTTTCTCAATAAAATGCACCTCATGACCTGGAAAACATTGCTTCACGACCGGCCATTTCCAATACGGGAACCGGTAGACATATAACACTTTATACATTTCAATTGGGATCATATGTCGTTGAATAAATTAAAAATTGTTACTGTTCTAGTCGTTCAATCAGCGCATCCACCATCGAAAAATGCTCGCTCCAATCAGGCACCTTAAAATTTTGCATACGTACTAGCTGAGCCTCCCGGTTTTTACCTTCCGGCCGCGCATAATCTATCACCAGTTCGGCCCATCGGATACCATCAAGCGGATCGACGTACTCTGGAATATCATCGGCAATTTCCCGGAACACTGACAGATCGCTGGCAATAACGGGGGTGCCCAGTGCTAGTGCTTCCACCAGTGGCATACCATATCCTTCGGCAAACGAGGGGAACAGCAGGGCCTGGGAATGATGCAAATAGGTAACCAATTCTTGGTCCGAACAACGGCTCAGTTCAGTCACATACCCTTTGAGCTGGATGCAGCGTTCCAGCAGATCGATCACATTTTCGCATTCCCACCCACGCTGACCAATGACTATCAGACGGGGGGCCTGGTCACCATATGTTTCAATCAGACGGCGCCAAATCTGCAATATCATCACATGATTTTTGCGCGGCTCAATGGTGGAAAGCATCACAAAATATGGCGCGGCAATCGGCCGTGCACCGGGCAATAGAGGCTGCATACCAGGAGCCAACAAACCAATTGTGGACGGAGGCAAGGGCTTTGCCGATTTTTTCGCGTATGTAGACAGATCATCTAGCGTGGCCAGCGAGTTGGCAACTACGCCCGATGCCAGCGACAACATTTGATCCATACGCTGGATATGTTTTTCTGCTTCACCGGGCCGGCTATATTCAGGGTGTGTGATCGGAATTAGATCATGCACCACAAACACTGGCCTGACCCCCATGTGCTTCAACATAGTTGGATAGCGGATGTTCTCTAAGCCACTATGCCCAGTGTTAAACAAAATCTGACCTGCTGTGCGTTGCCGATACCAGCCTCTAGCGATACCCGTGGCGATAATCTTCACAGCACCTTTGGACGATTCGTGCTTGATCAGCCAGGTAAATAACTGTTTTGACTGCTCCTCAGGCAACACCCAGCTGTGCCCGGCCCAACGAATTACCGCACGCGAAATACGTCCGTAATACTGTACATAAGCCAATCCAACCCGATCCACACCGGTTGGCAGGCGACCGTCCATTAGGCGTGAAACGAGACGCGTAACATCGATTAAAAGTTTACTCACAAGATATTTCGCATATTTAAAAAGTCGTTAATCCGAAATATTTAATTAAACAGGGTGTTGATATCCCCGCAATTTCAAGCTTGGGTCGTTCTTGACTTAAATTCACCGAATTCAAGCTTGGAATACGGCATACCTGTCTATTTTTAGACGAATACATCAAATCGATATAGTCTTTATTGCTGTTGCGGGCTCTTTCTTCCGAACGCAGGCCAAGAAAACAAACAGTACTAGATCCTGCATAGGGGAGTCCATTTCTAGCGCAATCGCCGATTGCTCTAACCATGTTAGTAGCTTTCAAACAATGTCTCGCTATTTAATTCGTTGTTAATTTCAGTCGACGTACAGATTCATTATGAGTGATTGGAATGGACCTACCTACCGCTTTAGAATATTGCGTGCTAGTAGCAGAACTTCGGGTTAAGAGCTGCGGATAATTATTGCTATTAAAGTAAGTTGTAAACCCTTATTTATTGGCGATGAGCAGTAAATCTGCGGTTGAATTATTCAGATGCAAGGGCGGGGAATAAACATTACTGGTAGCGATATTTTTCCAAATTTTGTTAAATTGTTATCAAAAATGAAAGTGGGCTAGTGTATAATTTGTATGTTGGAAATAAGCAATAAAGATGGTACAAAAGGCTAAAATTGTTCTGGAGTACCCCATGTCTGATAGTATTTTACTACGTAAATATTCCAAGATGGTTCTGAAATGAAATGCATTTATAATGCTCCTAACGATTTTTGAATTATTTATTAGAGGAAACACAATTAAATTGATTCAAAGAGTTTCAAAGTTTAAAAATCTTGAATTCGCATTGGTTATCAATTACTGTCCTATGCAGTATTTTCTGAACTGACTTTTTTTACCGGGCTGCAAATTGAACACCGACTCAACACTAAATAGTTTTACGCAAAATAAATTCATACGCCGAATCCTTGGAATAAACAGACTTTTTTTATACACGGTCCTAATCCCTACGACGGTATCTGTTTTTTATTTCGGTCTGATTGCCTCAGATGTTTATATCTCCGAATCCAAATTTGTGGTTTATAGCCCAGGTCAAAGCAGCGCTGCCTCCGGTTTGAGTAGCCTGTTAGGAAATGTGGCCGGCAATAACTCAACGAGTGCTGCTAACAATATTCATGATTACATCGACTCTTGGGATGCAATGACTGCACTGAATCAGACTTATGATCTCAAAACTGTTTTCGGCAATCGCAATATCGATATTGTTAATCGGTTTGGTGGCTTGCTCTACCCCTTTATTAATAATGTTGAGCTGCATCGCTACTATAGAAGCATGGTGCTAGACAGTATCGACTCCAGTAGCGGTATTACTAAACTAACTATACGCGCCTACAGCGCTAGCGATGCCAAAAAAATCAATGATTTTTTACTGCAAAAAAGCCAGGATATCGTCAACAATTTAAATACAGATGCGCGTAACAAAGCAGTAATGTACGCGCAACAACAGGTTGATATCGCAGAAGAAAAGTTACGTACTGCAATGCTGGATAAGGCGAAGTACCGTAACGCACAAAAAATATTTAGCCCGGTAGAGCAATCTGCTTTGCAGTTGACTATGATTTCCAAGATGCAGGATCAATTGCTGTTGCAACAAGGCCAGCTTAATGAGTTGGTTGTACATGCGCCAAAGAATCCACAGCTACCAGTATTGAGAAGTAGTATTAAATCCTTGGAACGACAGATCAGTGAAGAATCTGGCAAAGTAACAGGTTCGGATAATTCGCTGGCGAACAAAGATATCAAATATGAAGGCTATCTGGTATCGCAATTGTTGGCACAAAAGTTGTTGGAAGCGGCAACCACTTCGTTGGAACAGGCTAAAGTGACAGCGCAAAAACAGGAGCTCTACCTTCAAGCAATCAGTCGTCCTAACTTGCCGGATGCCTCTCAGGAACCAAAGCGGTTTCAGAATATATTGGCTACGATACTTGTGGCCTTAATTGTTTGGGGTGTGCTTTCAATCGTGATTTCAGGTGTTAAAGAGCATCATGATAGATAGTCCTAAAGCCAGCTTTTGGTATCAACTTGCGATACAGCGACGGGTGATATGGGCGTTGGTGATGCGCGAGATGATTACCCGGTTCGGTCGGGAAGGAATTGGTGTGATTTGGTTGGTCGCTGAGCCAGCGATGTTTATTGTTGGGGTAATGGTTATTTTTTCAGCTATTGATGCACCGCGAGATGGCATTTCGATTGCGGAATATCTCGCGGTTAGCTATCCTACTCTATTGTTATGGCGGAATACGTCTAATCGGGTCGCCAAAGCGTTGGACGCGAATAAAGCTTTGCTACATTACAATCCGATCCGGCCAATAGATATGCTATATGCTCGGATTGCACTTGAGTTCACCGGCGCTACAGCAAGTTTTCTAATCCTGTTTGTGTTGTTTATAGCGCTGGGAGTTTGCCAAATTCCAGATAACGTTTTACTGATGACATGTGGTTATTTGATGGTGGTGTGGTTTTCCTTTGGTTTCGTTCTAATTTTGGGTGCATTGTCAGAATTGAGTGAAACAATTGAACGAGTGTCGCACATTATTTTATACCTCATGCTTCCATTTACTGGGGTATTTATGCCCGCTCACATAGTTCCACCACAATTCAGAGATGCTTT
Organism: Undibacterium sp. GrIS 1.8; assembly: GCF_040544445.1. Taxonomy (NCBI): domain Bacteria; kingdom Pseudomonadati; phylum Pseudomonadota; class Betaproteobacteria; order Burkholderiales; family Oxalobacteraceae; genus Undibacterium; species Undibacterium sp. GrIS 1.8. The sequence continues at coordinate 11,681 of NZ_JBEONQ010000041.1, forward strand.
GATGCTTACGCCGTTAATTAACTGCGTTGAGATGTTCCATGCTGGTTATTTTGGTAGCCGCATGGAAACCTATTATTCTGTTCTATATACCATGGCTATCAATTTGACGATGACTTTTGCAGGTTTGGTCTTAACTAATCACGCCATCCGGCGAGTGAAATTGTAAATAGCTATGTTTGAGCTAATAAACGTCTATAAAAGTTATCCAGTGCATCATGGCAAAGATGAACGCATGGTGTTGAAAAATATAAATCTGCGGGTTGAAAAAGGCGAGCGCTGGGGTATTCTGGGTCGAAACGGAGCTGGTAAGTCAACCATGATTCGCCTGATTAGCGGAGCAGAATTGCCTCACTCTGGAAAGATTATTCGTGATATGTCAATCTCATGGCCGCTGGCGTTTGGAGGTACTTTTCAAGGGAGTTTGACGGGCCGCGACAATGTAAAATTGATTTGCCGTGTATATAACCTTGATTTTGACGAATGCATCAAGTTCGTAGCCGAATTTACTGAGCTAGGAGCGTATTTACGTGAACCGGTTAAAAACTATTCTTCAGGAATGTCTGCGCGGCTGGCCTTTGCCATTTCCATGTCCGTGGAGTTTGACTGCTTTCTGATTGATGAAGCTATGGCTGTTGGCGATCACCGGTTTTTGCACAAATGTAATCAGGAGTTATTTGGAAAACGAGCTGACCGCGCCATGATTATCGTTGCACATCACATGGACATAATTCGGGATCATTGCAACCATGCTGCGGTGCTGGATCAAGGGGGGCTCAAGATATTCGATACGGTAGAACACGCGATTGATTTTTATAAAGAAATTAATGCATGATTCGGTACCTTCAAACAGTCGCGTTGAACACTTTACCGGCAAAATGGCTGAGAATTCCCTCAATTAAAAGTGGCGATACTGCTGCTCAGTCTCTTCCTAAGAAACTGATTATCGACGTATCTTCCATTGCCCATTTAGATGCCAAAACTGGTATCCAGCGGGTGGTGCGCAATCTTTATCAGCAATTATTGCTTGCTCCTCCAGTTGGTTTTCAAATTGTTCCGGTAATGGCCACAAGGAGGAAGTTCTATCAAGCGGTACCTGTGAACTTTTTGCAGGAGCCCAGCCCTGCAGTTACTGACGCTACACCGATTCAAATCCATGTTGGTGATATTTTCTTGGGACTCGATCTTTCCGCGCACATTATTCCGCACCACCTTCCCGCATTGTGTGATTGGAAAAAGCAGGGACTGCGCATGACTTTTGTCATTTATGATTTATTACCAGTGCTGCAACCACAATGGTTCAATGACCGGGTCAGCAAGAACTTTAAAAAGTGGTTGAATGCGCTGGCTATATTGGCTGATAACACTGTTGCCATATCGCGAAGTGTTCAAAGTGACTTTGACGTATGGATGCACGATGTTTGTAGGTTGGGGGAAACTGATTTGCCTTGTGCTGCCATGCAGCTGGGTGCCGAATTGAACACTGATGACGGAACGACAACGGATGCGCTCGGCTTTCTTCCAGCGAAGCTGGCTTCGCAGAAATTCATTCTGATGGTAGGAACCTTGGAACCCCGAAAAGGACATGCAGATGTAATCGATGCCTTTGAAACTTTATGGGGAAAATGCGAACAAATTGATTTAGTCATTGTTGGTAAGCAGGGTTGGAAAGTTGAGCAACTGATAGAGCGACTTCATAGTCATTCAGAAGCCGGGAAGCGGCTGCATTGGCTGAACAATGCCAATGATGATGTGCTGCGATCGTTGTATCAGGGTTGTAAGGGCGTGATTGTTGCCTCTAAGGGGGAAGGATTTGGGTTGCCGCTGATTGAAGCCGCGTATTTTAATAAGCCGGTTTTGGCGCGTGATATACCTGTATTCAGGGAGATTTCTGGAAGTAATGTTAGTTTTTTTAATGGAATGGAATCAAACGATCTGGTTGAATTGCTTTCGGGTTGGTTGCGCAATCTTGATGCCGAATCCAGCGCCGTAAATAACACCAGTTGGATTAGCTGGCGTGAATCTTGCTGGCAATTGAATCAGTTATTGCGGCAATTCTATGATTATGAAAAGGATCCTGTGGACATGGTTTTTGATGACAACCAAACTGAAACAGCTTTGAGTAAAGGTCAAGTATGACAGCAATAACCTCATATGCCCAAAATTTTGAAGATGTCATGCTGTGGCGTGCATTGGGCCATATCCAAAATGGTCGTTATATTGATATAGGTGCTCAAGACCCTGTTGTAGATTCTGTGAGTCTGGCTTTTCATGAGCATGGCTGGAAGGGAATACATGTAGAGCCGACACCTCGTTATGCGGAAGTGTTGAGACTGCAGCGACCTGGCGATGAAATAATTCAGGCAGCTATCAGCACTGAGCCAGGTGTAATTCGATTTTTTGAAATTCTTGAAACTGGAATTTCAACTGGTGACCCGGTCATAGCGCAACAGCATCGCGAACGTGGCTTTGATGTACGTGAAATTTCTGTCGTTAGCCTTACCCTTAATGCTATTTTTAATTTTAACAAAGAGGTCGAATTTCACTGGCTAAAAATCGACGTAGAAGGTTTTGAAGAACAAGTTTTGACCAGTTGGGCGCCATCTACCGTACGCCCATGGGTAGTGGTGGTTGAAAGCACATTGCCATTAACACAGATTGATACTCATGAAGATTGGGAGCGAATCCTTCTTGGGTATGGCTACACCTCTGTTTATTTTGATGGTTTAAATCGCTATTATGTTTCGGAGGCACACCCGGAATTGCAGGATTCATTTTTGTCGCCACCGAATGTTTTTGATGGTTTTAGTCTGAATGGAACGGCCAGTAATCAGTTTCATCAACGAATTGTCTCTCGCCACAATGAGCATATCAATAACCTTGCTGCAGAGAGCAATTTGCGAGCCTTGGCCGATAAGAGCGAGATAGGGCGGCTTAACCAAACCTTGTCGGAATTAAATCAGGAACATGCTTCGCAAAAGCATGCCTTGGAATTGAGTCAGATTGAAACAATTAATAAGTTACAAACTCTTAGGGCCGATCATGACCGGTTAAATAATGAACGCATAATCAAATTGAGCCAAGAATTATGTGACTTGCATATTGATCTTTCAGCACGTGAAAAAATTCGCGCCGATAGAGTAGAAAATCAAAAGCATGAACTTGTTAGCATGTTGCAATCGCAGGTGGAAAGAGAACAGGAAGTTGCTGAACAAATTCTCACTATTCAACAGCAATCTTATTCAGTGCATCAAGAGAATCTACGAAGCATTGAACGGGTTCATACCGATCGTGATCGGCTCAACGAAGAGCGTATCAAGAGTTTGAGTCAGACTCTGCATGACTTGCAAGGTGACTATCTCCAACGCGAGCAAAATCGGGTTAGCAATGAAGAAGCGCAAAAGCAGGAATTTGTCAGATTACTGCAATCCCAGGCGCAACGAGAGCAGGAATTTGCTGAGAAGATTTTGGCCATGCAGCAGCAAGCTGAATTCGAAAAGGCAGCGCTGTTACAACATCACATTGATCAGTCCAAAGTTCTGCGGCTTGAGCTTGAGAGTTGCCTGAGTAGCCAAATTTCACGAGAACAGGAATTTGCTGGACAGTTGCAGGTCGTTTTGCAGAAAGCGAAACAAGAGCTGGCAGAACAGACACAAGCTCATAAAGAGCAAGTCCGTGCAATGCAGGTTGAGCAACGAGCACGTGAGCAAGAAGTTGCAATACACTTGGAATATATTGAGCAAAAAGTAGTTGAAGATAGGGCTGTACTGGTTCTGGATTACAATGAAAAATTGCAAATATTGCAAGATAATTCCGACGTGCGTGAGAAAATCTCCAATCAAAAATTTGAAACGATACAAAATGAGCGCGTACACTTTGAACAAGCTATGGTCGATTTGGAGAGGCAGCTCTCGATAGCACGTCAAATAGAATTATCGTTGAATGAAGATGTTAGCCAGCAGAGTGGGTTAGTTGCACTTTGCGTCGGTGAAATTGAGAAGATGAAGCAGACCTTTTCTTGGCGGTTCACCGCACCTCTACGGTGGATTCGATCATCCAATTCAAATTTCGTTGCGCCCGCATCGAGGTCATCATCGTTGGTAAATGTAGAACTTGTTTGTAAAGATTTTTATATCGCCAAGAAACTAGAATCGATTAGATCGCATAACGAGAGTGAAGGAAATTTTAAAATGCCAATGAGTTCTCAAACCTCATTTAAGACCAATCCAGACAACATATACCATGTGTGTAATTTCGATCGTTTTTACGATTCTGAATTTATCAGCGCAGCTTATTTGGCAATTTTGAAGAGATCCCCTGATGATGAGGGGGGGAGTTATTACCTCAAACGTCTTCGAAGTGGCATAAGCAAGGAAAATATCTTGGTTCAAATTATGAAATCGCCTGAGGCTAAGCAGAATGACATTCGCATCCAGGGACTTAAGGTGTATGCAATTATGAATAATATTTTAAATATTCCATTTTTGGGAACATTGGCTGCCGTGTTGATGTTTTCATTGACTGTCAAATCCCACATGAAAAATTTGCGTGCATTTGAAAATTATGTGTATCGAATTAATCAAAGTATAGGTTCACACTCAAAAAATAAGGACGAGGCTAATTAATGAATATCCTGACTTTGAGTACCTATCCGTTCGATATTCCGCGGCATGGCGGACAACATCGGCTTCTTAATATCGCTCGTCTGCTGATCGAAGCAGGCCATAATGTGCGATCGGCTGGAGTGTTAGGCAGTGAATCCTATCCACTAACCCCTAATTTTGTGAGTTACCCAGGGTTTGCCGCCTTAACTGAATTCATCGAGAATCCATTCTTGATGGATGATTGGGCCATTGGCAAATTGTTTGCTTCGAATGACAAATATTTCACCCAACTGGCTGATTTAATCGATATTGTGCCAGACGTAATTCATGTTGAACAACCATGGCTTTTTGAGTTTGCAATTCGCTACAGAAATGAGCGGTTAAATCAACGTGTTAAAATTTTTTACGGATCGCAGAACATCGAGCACGAACTAAAGTACGATATTTTGAAGACTTACTTGACCACTACTGTGGCTGAAGACGGTGCGAAAAAGGTGCTGGCCTGCGAATTGAACGCTTTGCAGCAGGCTGATGGGGTTTGTTGCGTATCTGAGAATGATCTTCAATGGAGTCGTGATAAAACAAAAGGTTTAGTTGTCCTCGCCCAGAACGGCGTAAGGGAAACTCCGGTTGCGTTAAATGGCATTAAAGAGGCAAACACAATTACAGGTCAGCACAAGAATTCGCTTTACTGCGCTAGTGCCCATCCGCCAAATATCAGCGGTTTTTTCGATATATTTGGTGGTGGGGTTGGTTGCTTTGCGCCTGACGAACGTTTGGTAGTTGCCGGAGGTGCAGGATCAAATATTTCCGACGATACCAGATTCCAAAAGACTGCCGGACTCCAGAAAAATTTCATTTCGGCCGGCGTGGTATCAGACGAATCTCTTCAGGGACTTTTGCATACTGCACACGTAATTGTTTTGCCAATTACACATGGTGGAGGAACAAATCTTAAGACCGCGGAGGCACTTTGGACAGGCAAGCATGTGGTGGCAACATCAAGCGCGATGCGCGGGTTTGAATCGTTCATAAATTCTACAGGGGTTAGAGTAGAAGACACGTCAGAGGGTTTTTGCGAAGCGATCAAGAGTGCGATGAGTGCTTTGCCTTTGCAACTCGATACAATCGAAAAGGAAAAACGGCGGATTTTGCTTTGGGAGCACACTCTATTGCCTTTAACGGAAATGATTGGAAACTATTGATGGCTAACAAAATGACGCCACTTTCGCATTATGAACCTACTATTTGGTTTAACGTTACTACTAGCGCAAACTGGACGCGCCCACCTGTTGGAATTGTTCGAGTCGAAATGGCTCTTTGCGACGAATTAAATAAAATCTACGGCGATATTCGATTCAAACGTTGCGCATGGATCGACGGACAATTTATTGAATATATTTCACCGAAGATTGGTCAAACCGAAGAAGTTGAAGTGGCTTTGGATGCAATTTTGCCTGATAGTGCTTCTTTCGATTTGGCCCGACTATTTCTTGCTAAGGCTTTAAGTCAGTTCAAAATTAAAGAAGCAGATCAGCATATTTCGCTTTCAATACCAACACAAAAAAGTTCTAAACATAAACCAGTTGCAGGAGATATCCTAATCTCTATTGGACTTGATTGGGATCAGCCTTACTCGCAACATTTTTACCAGCTCCAAAAGGAGAACGGGATTAGAGTTGTAACTTGCTGCTATGATTTGATTCCTGTTCTCTTTCCTCAATATTGTGTAGGTGAGGTAGCACGACGTTTTAAAGAGTACTTTACGCAACTGAGTTGGGGATCAGAAGCTGTGCTTTGTATTTCGGAGCAAACTAAACGAGATTACATTTCTTTGTGTTCCGAACTTGGTGCCCCAGCACGTCAGACTTGCGTAATACCGCTAGGTGACAATGTTCCGAGTGAATTAGGCGCTATTTCAAAGCAAGTTTTGGATATCGTAGAGGAGCCTTACATCCTTTTCGTTTCAACGATAGAACGCAGAAAAAATCACGAGGTTCTTTATCGGGCTTACCATCTTCTAGCAAAAGCTGGGCACTACAAAATTTTACCCAAATTAGTGTTTGTAGGAATGCCGGGTTGGGGTGTTGGAGATTTACTGAAGGACATAGAACTTGATCCGTTAACGCATGGGTTTATTTTGCAACTTAATCATGTGAACGATGCTGAGTTGAATCAACTTTATAAGAGGGCATTGTTTTGCGTGTACCCTTCGCTTTACGAAGGATGGGGATTGCCCGTCGGAGAGGCGCTAGCGCTCGGTAAAGTTGTGATTTCTTCTAACTATGGTTCCCTTCCAGAAGTTGGTGGTGACCTTGTTAAATACGTTGATCCATGGAATCCACAGGCATGGGCAGATGCAATTCTTAATTTACTTGAAAATCCGTTATTGATTTCTGAAATTGAATTGGGCGTTAAGCAAAAATATCTAGTCCGTAAGTGGAGTCAAACCGCAAAAGTGGTATCCAATTTAATCGATGAATTAGTAGCGAATCCTAAAAAGGAATGGCTGTGGTTACCCGGTTACGATATGAGTACCCAGGCAGGGATTCACGTTGGTGGCAGTATCGTAGCATCAGGGGAGCACGGCTTTTTGTTGTATGGCCCACACCGAGCACTTCCGAAAGGCAGCTATGATGTTTCAATTTTTGGACAAACGGGACATGGTAACGGTGACGGTACTGTACTGGATGTAGTCGCTGAACATGGTGGCTGCGTTCTTGGTGAAAGTTTAATTACGACGCTAGGTGATAGTGGTTGCCTCGCTACCATACGGATAAATGTTGAGTCGGATTATGATGACTTAGAAGTGCGCGTAAGGGGTAACAATTTACTCGGAATGACTATTACATTGGTCAAGATTAATCGAGTATAGATACGATTGCTTTTGAAACATTGTTACGGACAATTTCAAGATTCTGTGATTAATTTGTGCAATTTCGCTCGAGAGCATTATTTGTAGGTTCAGAAGCAATGTCAGGCAGTGCTACGTTTGTTCGGTTTAAACTTGAATGAGTGCGTTTTTTCCTATCGACTATTTAGAACTAATTTGGGATCCAATTATTGTGCGAAAGAGTAAGCCATTTTCTGGCAGAGTTATTTTCGATCATCTTGGCAAGACTGGAGGCATGGCCGTTACGTCATGGTTGAAGGCCTCTTTAGGATCTGGCACCGTAACAGACAATCTCATGGGAACGCACTCGGATCTGATTCGTAGATATGGCGGATTGTATCCAATAATTTGCGCTCACATTAATTTTGATGTGGAATTGGATCCTAGATATCAGTATTTAACGTTATTGCGTGATCCGATTGACCGGGTTTCCTCATGGTTATTTTATGCAGACAATACCGTTCCAGATACGCTGGAACTCGCCAAGCATAAAAAAGCTGCTAGAGAATTTTTGCGAAGCGATGGCGAAGTGCTCTCGAAAGACATAGTTTCTTCTATATCCAATTATTATGTCCACCATTTCTCTCAGGTGCAAAAAATTTCTGGAATATCGATTGAAAGTGAAATTGAATGCGCAATGACAGTATTGCGAGACTATCAAATTGTTGGTCTTTATGAACAGTTGCCTCAGTTTCTCTCGGATTTGGCAACCTTGATTGGGTTACCTGCTGTTGAATCAATTGCACCAGTAAATGTCACTGCTCACCGGCTGCCGGTGGATCGCCTATCACCAGTCTTGCGACAACGAATTATTGAACTTAATCAGCAAGATTTGCTTTTATATTCGGAAGTCGTTGAATGGCGAGCCACCGTTGAACGAATTGAGAACAGTGAGCCATTTTCATTGGCAGAACAAAGTTTGGTGAAATATGAACTTAATAAAAATCGAATTCTTACAACGTTAGATGTTTCCATTATTTCTGCTGTGTTGCGTGAAGGCCTCTATGTGCAACATGGACAAGGATTGACTTTTGATGTTGATTTTTTATTGACAAAAGAAGTGGAAGACCTGGAATTAGGGATGCATATTTATGATAGTGACCGCCGATGGGCATTTGGAATTAATAGCACAATATTAAAGCAATCATTCAAACTATTGTCTTCTGGTTTGTATCGCGCTACTTATTATTTGATTGCAGATCTTCCAGCAGGAGCTTATACCGCAGGTTTTGCCATGAATGAACAAGTAGACGATGGTCAAATGCAGAAGTTAGCTTGGTACGACGTAATGTGCGATTTTCAAGTTAGTCACCTAGAAAATATGATAGGAATTGGTTATTCAAATCTACCAACGACAATTCGACTTAAACAACAACAATTGCCTGAAAGCTTTAGTTTCATGGCAGATGACAATCGTTTGCGGACACAGATCGGGTCTATTGTTGATAATTTCATTTGTAGCACAAACAGAGCCGGATATTTGATTTTTGGTCCCTACGTTGCAATAGCGGCAGGTCAATATCAAGTCAACATTTATGGCAAAGTTGGGGCGGCGGGATTGACTGGCGCACACATGGATGTTGCAATTAATAAAGGAGCAAACATAATAGTTGGAGCAGCTTTGTTGGGGCAAAATGAAGAATCAAAATTGATTTCAATTGTTTTTACCTTGAATAATTTTTGCACAGATTTAGAAATCAGGGTATGGGTTGATTCCGAATCCGACTTGTCCATTTCTTCGATTGATATACAACGTCAGAGCTGAATAAATGATTCTTTTTGAATATGCTGCCGGTCGGGTTCCAGTAAAGCGGATTTTTGAAAAAAATGGAACAGCTGTTGGTAAAATTGTAGACACCGGTAAAAACTTTAGTTGCCATAGTTATTTTAAAAATATGGGTTTTTCGGAATTAAATGGTCTTTTCTATACTGAAGTTGCGCCTGCAAATCCAACATTTATAAAAAAGTCTTTTGAAGACATATAAAAAATTAAGTATTTTTTTGATTTGTATGACGGATTTTGGTCTGCCAAATTAATTGTGTTAATTCGTTACTTGTAAAAATTTTTTTCCGGAATGTCACAGCATTTTGACGCGCTCCTTTATTCATTGATGGCGTAGGTCAGCGCAATTTTTTCGCCTTCAAAATACCCTATTTAGGTTATAAGTAAAAATGGCTAGGCGCTGTATCATACCGCTCTGTAGCAATGGCGCACAATTTTCAAAAAATTTAGCCGTCACCCAGCTGATTATTAGAAGTTTTCTGCCGAGCGGCAATCATATCTCCACGACTGTAATTTTTTTATAATGGTCGTTGGAATATTAGTTTAATCGGTGTAATGGTACGCTTGTTTGTTAGGCCGAGGTGAAGCTGAAGTGAAGGCTGATTTAATGACATAAATAATGGACCAGTACATGTAAGTAATGAACTTATTCGATGTTACCTCGCCGGTTTTGAAACCGGCATTCTTTTCTGGTCCTAACTTGCTGAAATATTCTTTAAAACTAAGCGGCGCTGAATGCCATATTCTGAATTCTGGTTATGCCGATGTGCATCTTAGATTAGCATTGGTTTGTCCATTTCCGAAATCGGCCATTTCAACTTTAGTTCAACCGATACGGCAAACATTTATACGGCAAATTCTCAGTTGTTTTACCATCATTTTTTTTTAAAGATTATTTATGATTTATCCAGTCATACTTTCCGGTGGTTCTGGAATTTCCTTATGGCCATTGTCTGATGTTGGCTTACCAAATCATTTTTTGCAATTGCCGTCGCAAAATACCCCATTTCAGGACTCAGTGCTGCGCTTAAGTGGTTTCCCAGAAATAGAGAAACCGCTGGTCGTCTGCAATAACGAACACAGGTTTTTAGTGGCCGAACAACTGCGAAAAATTGACAAGCAGCCATTGATGGAAATACTAGAGCCGGTCGGACGTAACACTGCTCCAGCAGTGGCCGTCGCCGCATTTGCAGCCCAAGAAAAGGATGGCGATGCAGTGCTGCTAGTGATACCGGCAGATCATATTATTGCTGATGTTGCTGCGTTTCATAAAGCGATTCATTGCGCGCACCTACTGGCGAAGCAAGGTCATTTAGTAGCGTTTGGTATTGAGCCAGACGCACCTTCCACCCAGTTTGATTATATCGAACGTGGCGCGGCGCTGGATGTGGATCATCCAGCTTACTCGATTGCGCGTTGCTCCGAAAAACCTGATCTGGAAGCGGCCAAGGCGTTTTTGGCGTCCGGAGATTTTTTCTGGAGCAGTGGTATGTTTGCGTTTAAGGCAGCTGTTTATTTGCACGAGCTGCAGGTCTTCCGACCGGGAATTTATCAGGCTGCCCATCATGCGTGGGAGCAAAGTATCCGTGATCTGGATTTTTGTCGCTTGGATGAGAATATTTATGGAATCTGTCCGTCCGAGTCGATCAACAATGCATTAATGAGTGATACCAAGTCTGCAGCCATGGTCACCGTAAATATTGGCTGGAACGATATTCGTTCGTGGTTCGGAGCCAGTGGTGCCATTAAAGCAGCTGGCCATGGTAATTCGGCGTGGGGTGATATGTCTGTTGATCAATCCAGTGAATCCAGTGTTTCCTCTGATTTGCATGCGGCCAAAGTAATAGATAATCTACACATACCAGCATGGGGGCTCATCACTGGTGTGGTCCGAAATGAATCCATCCTTTTAGATAAATTGGCGTTTTTTAATACGCTTAAAAGTTCAGGTGACTTAGATCAGGTGGTTTTTTCAACTTGGAAAGGGGAATTGGATAAATACGAATTAATTAAATCCGCGATTATTTCATATAAGTTCATTGTGGTGGAATCGGATGAACCGGATATTGTTTGTGCCGGTCATTATTTGCATCAAATAATAGCCATTAAAAATGGATTGGAAGCATGCCCGGATAATAGTTTTATTTTACGTGCGCGAACGGATAAAAATAATCCTGAGCATGGATTTGTTAATGAAGATATTGCTGCCTTTTTGAAAAAGCGAGATTATGTTAAGCCGTGCAAGGATGAGTTTGAAATTTTTGATCATAAAATTGGAATCATGGGCAACCACATATGGATGTCTAATAAATATCCAATATTCTTTTTTTGGAATGATAGAGTGTATTTTGGTGCAAAAAAAGATATCCAAAAGTTTTTGAATTTCAATATTCTCGCTTTCGGATATCAATCTCTAATTCCTGAACAGGCTTTATTTTCTGCGCCATTTTTGCACGACTGGCCAATTTTTTCCATTTTTTTCAATGCGGTAAGGCAAATTGCAATTGCGGGCAAATTTGTCCTTTGTAATGGAGCATTAGGTGATCATCTAATTAAATTTTTGACCGATAGCAGGTTATTTAAACGGGCCTTTTTAACGGAAAAATATTTGCTTCATAAATATTTTTTTGACATTTCTTCAGGGGCTGATTTTCAATTTAATGCAACGTTCCATAATGTTGATATGACGAGTGGACAGAGCAATCAAAGGATATTTCAGAAAATAAATGACCCGAATGTCCAATTTAGCGATTTTTCTGAGGAGATAGAAGAGTTGGCAGCAATCCTAAGGAATGAATTTTCAATACAACCCACTATTCATATGACTCATGACGTTGGGGAAATTGAACGATTTGTCTTTAATACACCCTCATCAAATATATCGATTACCAATAGGATTTAAGCATGTTAAATATCGTCATTCCAATGGCCGGCGCGGGTAGCCGCTTTGCGCAAGAAGGTTATAAAGATCCCAAGCCGTTGATTCCAATTAATGGAATTCCAATGATTAAGTTTGTAATAGATAATCTGCGTCCTTTAACACCACACCGTTTCATTTTTATTTGTCAGAGGGTACACGTCGCAGACTACAAATTGACTGACAAGCTAACCGCATGGGCGCCTGGTTGTGAGGTGCTGCAAATCGACGGTGTTACTGAAGGCGCTGCGTGCACAGTATTGACCGCAAAAAAATTTATAGACAACGATGATGAATTGATGATTGCAAACAGTGATCAATACGTTGAATTGTCTATTGATAGATATATTAAACAGATGTCTGAAGATAATTTGGATGGTTTGATTATGACGATGACAGCAGATGATCCTAAATGGTCTTTTGTCGGTCTTGATGAACAACGCTTGGTAACCACCGTTGCGGAGAAGGAAGTGATTTCTTCCGAGGCTACAGTGGGGATCTATAATTTCAAGCATGGTAGTGATTTCGTTCGATCGGCCGAGGCGTTGATTGCTAAAAATCTTCGTGTGAATGGTGAGTTCTATGTTGCACCAACTTACAATCAGCTGATCGAAGAGGGGAAACATATTGGCATCCATAACGTTGGGAGTGTTTGTGCCGGCATGTATGGACTTGGAACACCTGCTGATTTGAATCTGTTTCTGGCATTGCCAGTCTCGCAGCGTGTAACTGGGGGATCTGCATGAATGTGTTGAGTCACCGCGGTTACTGGCAAGAACTTAATGAAAAAAATAAAGAAGTTGCGTTTCAACGATCCTTCGGATTGGGTTTTGGTACAGAAACTGATATTCGCGACCGAAATGGAGAGCTGGTGATTTCTCACGATATGCCAGACGGAAATGAGATGTCATTGTCCGAATTCTTGCGTATCGTAGATAATCGCAATTTGCCGTTTGCTCTGAATATTAAGGCGGACGGCTTAATTAAACCTCTAGTCGAAGCGATGCAGACTACGAAACTAAGCAATTGGTTCGTCTTCGATATGGCGATCCCTGATATGTATGCTTATTTGAAGGCCGGTGTTCCGGTATTTACTCGAATGAGTGAAGTGGAAAAACAACCTGCCTGGATCGAACAGTCAGCAGGTGTTTGGCTCGATGCATTTTCAGAAATCTGGTATGACGCCCAAACTATTGAAGATCTGCTGCGTAGTGGAAAAAAAGTATGTGTCGTATCGCCAGAACTACATGGCCGTAGTTATGAATCACTATGGCATTTGTTGTTGCCCATTTCTAAGCATCCTGCGCTTATGCTTTGCACAGATAATCCAGAGCTTGCCCGTAATTTTTTTGGAGCCTCCCAATGATTAAAGCGGTTATATTTGATATGGACGGCGTCCTTATTGAAGCAAAAGAATGGCACTACGATGCGCTCAATCGCGCGCTGCGTTTGTTTGGTTACGAGATTAGCCGTTTCTCGCACCTCACTACCTATGACGGTTTGCCAACCAGCAAAAAACTGGCAATGCTTTCACTTGAACGTGGTTTGCCGAGTGAACTTCATTCGTTTATTAACGAAATGAAGCAGGTGTACACCATGGAAATGGTCTACGCACAATGCAAGCCCAGATTTGTGCATGAATATGCATTGTCAACGCTTAAATCGAAGGGTTATAAGCTGGGGGTAGCCTCTAATTCGATCCGAAATACCGTTGAAGTGATGATGGATAAAGCTCGATTGACCCCATATTTAGATCAAATTGTTTCAGCCAGTGATGTAACTCTCCCTAAACCTGACCCCGAAATTTATTTGACGTCTATCGCTAAGCTTGGCCTGACACCAAATGAGTGCCTGATTGTTGAGGACAACGATAATGGCATTAAAGCTGCAATGGCTTCGGGGGCGCATGTGTTGGTCGTTAAAGATGTTAATGAAGTTAACCTCGAAAATATTCTGAAGCGGATTAAACAAATTGAAGGAGCGAATTGAGTGATTAATATTCTTATACTTGCAGCAGGACATACGCCCTTTGACTCTCAAGATGGAAGCTACCCACTTTGTCTTACTGAGTTCGACGGTGTGCCGCTCATTGAAAAACTAATACAGAGTTGCAGCACGATTCAGGATCCTAATTTTGTAATAGCTCTCCGCGAACAGGATATTCGTCGCTATCACCTTGACAATATTATTGAATTACTTTTGCCAAATGCAAAAATAATTCGGGTCCCTGAAAACACGAGTGGTGCTGCCTGTACTGCGCTGCTTGCCACCACCTATATCGACAATGATGATGAGTTATTGATACTGAATGGGAACGAAATTCTTGACATTGATTTTCCTAATGTTTTGAACGACTTTCATACGCGCAAGCTCGATGCTGGCGTGGTTACTTTTCCATCCGTTCATCCGCGTTACTCGTACGTTCGTTTGGATTCAACCGGCCTTGTTGTGGAAGCGGCTGAAAAAAATCCTATCAGTAGGCTCGCAACTGTTGGGTTTTATTGGTTTGTTCGAGGCAAAGACTTTATTCGTTCCGTACAAATGATGATTCGGAAAGATGCATCGGTAAATTCATTGTTCTATATATGCCCGGCACTAAATGAGTTGGTGCTTGAACAAGCAAGAATTGGCAACTTCGCTATTGAAGCCAACCAATATCATCCTTTAAAAACTGAGCGTCAGTTGATTCAATTTGAAACCCTAACTGATCATGCGAGGTCATCATGAATCATGCAAATCTTAAGGACATGGTGAAAGGATGGTTCGTAGGTGGATTTAATCCTACGGCGTTTTCCACTGAAGCCTGTGAAGTAGCGGTTAAGAGCTACAAGGCCGGTGAAAAGGAATCAGCGCATTATCATAAGGTGGCCACAGAAATTACGCTCATCTTGTCGGGTCGTGTTCGAATGGGAAATAATGAGTGGAGTGAGGGTGATATTGTTGTTCTTGATCCTGGCGATGTTACAGATTTTGAGGCGATTACAGATGCCGTGAATGTTGTTGTAAAAACGCCAGGCGCGCTTAATGATAAATACAATGTCGAAATTGAACTTTAGATGTTTTGGATTTGCATACGGTATATTCCTTTGCTGGATCGAATGACTCACAGTGAGTGTGCTGAATAATTCGAAGAATATCATTTCAAAACTGTCGATGATTGATTTTTTATATTCTTTTAGATGAAAAAAATTTATATTTTCGATGCTAGTGATACCCATAAATTTTTAGAAATGGTTGTAATACATTGAAAAAAATATATATCAAAGAATTGATGAAGTCCAGTGGGGTTAGTTTCGGTATCAGTGGTACACGTGGTTTGGTTGAACACATGACTAATGACGTGTGTGCCGCCTATGCTGCCGCATTCATACTAATCATGCTACGTTCATTTCAATTTAATCGCATCGCGTTAGATATGGATTTACGTCCAAACAGTCCAGGTATTGCCGAAGCCTGTGCGCAGGCGATTCAAGCCGCCGGTATGCAAGTAGATTTTTGTGGCGCATTACCTACGCCAGCGTTAGCATTGCACGCACAGTCCGAACAGATTCCGGCCATTATGGTGACCGGTAGTCATATTCCTTTTGATCGCAATGGGATCAAGTTTTATCGACCTGATGGCGAAATAAGCAAAGCGGATGAATTGGCAATTCAGGCCATGGAAATTGAGTTGCATGAACTAGACACACCAGCACCTTTGGCCAATATAAATACTCTTGCTGTAACTGCTTATGAACAGCGCTACATTCAATTTTTTCCTGACGGCATGCTATCCGGTAAACGTTTAGGTCTGTCTGAACATTCCAGTGTGGCCAGAGATTCTTTCAAGCGAATTTTGGAAGCGTTGGGGGCACAGGTAGTTAGCCTCGGTCGTGCCGAAATATTTGTTCCTATTAACACTGAGGCCGTTTCTACAGAGGACGTAGCTCGCGGCCATGCGTGGTCCGCCGAGTACAATTTTGATGCGATCATCTCCACCGACGGAGATGGCGATCGGCCTTTAATCAGTGAAGAACAGGGTAACTGGCTGCGTGGTGATATTGTAGGTCTGGTTTGTGCACGTTATCTGGGTATCCAGGCATTGGTCTTGCCGGTCAGCTGTAACACTGCAATAGAAAAAGTAATTATTTTGAAACTGTTGTGCGCACAAAAATCGGTTCGACTTATGTGATTGCGGGTATGCAGCAATTAGTAGAGGAATCAAAATCTGTTGCCGGCTTTGAGGCTAACGGGGCGGGCTGGGATCTGGAATTGTCCTCAACAGACGTGAATTGGCACCACTGCCAACTCGGGATGCCGTACTGCCTGCTTTGGCTGTATTGGCTGCAGCCAGTAGTGCGGAGCTATCGGTTTCGGCCGTTATCAAAGCACTGCCGTCACGCTTTACCGCTAGTGATCGATTGCAAAACTTTCCAGTGGAAACCAGCAAAAGTTTGTTGCAGGCTTGGAGAAATGATCCAGTACTTTTGAGTACGTTTATCGGTGATGAATATGGATTGCCTGTGCATTTGGATAATACTGATGGCTTAAGGATAACTTTTGATAATCAAAATGTCATTCATTTACGACCCTCAGGGAACGCACCAGAGCTGCGTTGTTATTCTGAGTCCACTTCAACAGATGCTGCAGAAAATATTACCAGATCAATATTAGGAGGGATTGCCCACAGAGACAATCAAACTTAACGTAATTCAAAACGAACTAACTAACATTATTAATCTATCGAATCATTATTCTTAATTTTCAGTAAGGGAAATAAAATTGACTAAAACAGCACTCATCACGGGAATCACCGGTCAAGACGGCGCTTACCTCACAGAATTACTTCTCGAAAAAGGCTACACTGTCTACGGTACTTTCCGCCGTACAAGCTCCTCCAATTTCTGGCGGCTCCAAGATCTCGGGGTACAAACACATCCTAATTTACACCTTGTTGAATACGATCTGACAGATTTGGGTTCGAGCATTCGTTTGTTGGAATCAACCGGCGCTACCGAAGTTTATAATCTGGCTGCTCAAAGTTTTGTCGGTGTGTCGTTTGATCAGCCGATCACTACGGGTCATATTACCGGTCTGGGTCCAGTTCATCTGCTCGAGGCAATTCGTATCGTTAATCCAAAAATTCGTTTTTACCAAGCGAGTACGTCCGAAATGTTTGGTAAAGTACAGGCTATTCCACAAATTGAGAGCACGCCATTCTATCCACGTAGTCCCTACGGCGTTGCTAAGTTATACGCTCACTGGATGACTATCAACTACCGTGAAAGTTATGATATTTTTGGTTCGAGCGGCATTCTGTTCAATCATGAATCACCATTGCGCGGCCTTGAATTTGTCACCCGTAAGATCACTGATGGTATGGCTAAAATCAAGCTAGGTAAAAGCGAAGTGCTCGAACTGGGCAACATGGATGCCAAGCGTGACTGGGGCTTTGCCAAGGAATATGTGGAAGGTATGTGGCGTATGTTGCAGGCAGACAAACCAGATACATATGTACTGGCTACCAATCGAACAGAAACAGTGCGTGACTTTGTCACCATGGCAGCCAAGGCCGCCGGCTTTGACCTAGAATGGAAAGGCAATGCTGAAAATGAAGTTGCTGTTGACAGTGCTAGTGGCAAAACACTGGTGCGAGTAAATCCAAAGTTTTATCGTCCTGCAGAAGTTGAACTGCTCATCGGTAGTGCGGAAAAAGCTAGAACCGAACTGGGCTGGGAACCTAAAACAACATTGGAAGAGCTATGTGCAATGATGGTAGTAGCAGATATTCGTCGTAACGAAAACGGCAACGGATTCTAACGTGGCCACCGCGCTTATTACTGGCATTAACGGTTTCACAGGGCATTATATGGCGCAGACTTTGCGCCAAGCGGGCTATGCGGTCACAGGCTTAAGCCATGAGCCAGCGGAGGGTGTGCTGGCGTGTGACTTATTGGATCGTGCCGGATTGGTGGAAGCTTTAGCCCAGGTTAAACCGGATGTTGTCGTGCATCTGGCTGCTATTGCCTTTGTTGCGCACGGCGATGTGGAAGCTATTTACCGTACCAATGTAGTTGGTACGCGTAACTTGCTCGAGGCCGTTTCTAAAAGTGGCTGCACACCGCGCTCTGTGTTGCTGGCAAGCAGCGCTAATATTTATGGCAACGCCATCGTAGGGCCGATAGATGAAACTGTTCCTGCTGCTCCAGCCAATGACTATGCTGTAAGCAAACTGGCGATGGAATATATGGCGAGTCTGTGGAACGATCAGTTACCGATTACTATGGTTCGTCCATTTAATTATACGGGGGCTGGACAAACATTAAACTTTTTGTTGCCTAAGATCGTAGACCATTTCCGTCGGCGTGCTGCTGTGCTGGAGTTGGGCAATCTTGATGTGGTGCGTGATTTTTCAGATGTGCGTACTGTCGTTAACAGTTATCGCTTGTTACTCGAAGCAGGGCGATCAGGTGAAGTATTCAATATCTGTTCCGGCAAAGGACATTCGCTGCTGGAAGTAATACAAATGATGCGCGAACTGACCAGTCATAATCCTGAAATAAAAGTGAATCCGGCCTTTGTGCGTACCAATGAAGTACACCGGTTGGTTGGAAGCAGGGCGCGGCTCGAGGCTGCTATTGGTGACGTGTCTGACATTCCATTGCGTGAAACACTAAAATGGATGTTGGAGGAACCAGTTTGAAGTTAATACTTGCAGTAGATGCGCTTACACCACCACTGTCTGGCATAGGTCGCTATGCGTGGGAACTGACCAGCCGTATGGCGCAGTTGCCTGAAATAGAGCAGGTACGTTACTACCGTAATGGACAGTGGATAATTGAGCCAACCGATTTATTGGCTGGCAGTCAGATCCGCTTTAAAAAGCCACTGTTTAAATTACCTAAATGGTCAGCGGATTGGTGTTGGAGGCAAACCTGTAAAGGTGAGGTGTTTCATTCACCGAATTATTTCTTGCCGAACTATGCAGATAAGGCCGTGGCTACCGTGCATGATCTGTCGGTTTTTAAATTTCCAGAGACACATCCGATTGAGCGTATCCGGCAATTTGAAAAGTTGTTTCATGAGACCTTGCAGATTGCAACGCATTTGTTAACTGATTCAGAAGTTACCCGTCAGGAGGTTATTCAGTATTTTTCCTGGCCGGCGGAGCGCATAACTGCAGTGCATTTGGGCGTCTCTCCACTTTTCTGTCCTTGTACACCAGACGAACTGAAACCCGTGTTGCAGAACTATGGGTTAAAACCTGGCGGCTATTCGTTGTGCGTTTCTACCATTGAACCTCGCAAGCGGATAGATAAACTTTTGGCTGCGTATAGTCGCTTGCCTGCCAAGATTCTTGCGCAATTCCCTTTGGTTTTGGTGGGTGGGAAGGGTTGGCAAAGCGAACATATCCATGCGTTGATTGAGTCAGCTCAAAAGGCCGGGTGGCTGCATTATTTGGGATACGTACCTGAAGCGGATCTACCGGCGATTTACGCTGGAGCGCATCTGTTTGCATATCCATCGATTTATGAGGGTTTTGGTCTGCCGGTTGCAGAAGCAATGGCCTGTGGTGTTCCAGTCATTACCTCTAATCAATCTACTTTGCCTGAAGTTTCAGCAGGGGCGACGATGCTTGTTGACCCCGATAACTCGGATGATTTCTGCAGTGCTCTCGAAATAGCTCTTATTGATTTAAGTTGGCGTGACTCTGCTGTAAAAAAAGGATTGCAGGTGGCTAAAAAATATAATTGGGATACCTGTGTAAGGAATACCTTAGATGTCTATTTAAAGATTTAATACGCCATTTATTTTTTAATAAATTAGCCACTTATTTCGTTCGTTACAGGCTAAATTTAGGATGGTGTAAAGTTGCAGTTTTTAGAAAATATCAATTAAAGATGGCTCGTCGAATGCAAGGGTCAACGCTTCCAACCGTCCAAAAGAAAGATTTTGTGTTGGACGTGCGGCGACAGAAAATTTTTTAATGCGGCTATTTATGTGGATGGATAATTTTGCTAAGGACTGTTCCAATCAGCGTTGAGGCTCAATACTGGTGGTTTTGACTATATCCATAAAGTTCGGATGACAGCCGCTCGGTTTCCTGCCCATTTAGAATGAGTAAACAGCCAGTTCTTTTACCTAGCGCAATAGCTGTTTAATTCAGTCAACGAAGTACAGGAGTTCACAAAGCAATGTTTAAAGAATTACAATAACAAAACCCAAATATGGCGCTGGATGGTTTCACCCCGATGCAGCTTTTTGTATTGACTGCATAGGTATATACCAATGTGGCATGCTAAAGATGGGGAGATTACCTTTACCTCGCTGAGGCTTTACTTTTTATACTTACTTTTTTAAAGAATAATTATGATTTATCCAGTCATTCTCTCAGGTGGTTCCGGCACACGTTTATGGCCATTGTCTCGCGCCGCTTTACCCAAACAATTTCTAAAACTTGCTTCAGAAAACACTCTGTTTCAGGAGTCTCTTCTGCGCCTTAGTGACTTCCCAGGTATATCTGCTCCACTGGTGGTCTGCAACAATGCACACAGGTTTCTGGTAGCTGAGCAACTGCTGGAGATTAACAAGCCGCCCTTGATGGAGATACTGGAACCAGTGGGAAGAAACACTGCTCCGGCAGTGGCTATTGCTGCGTTTGCGGCTCAGGAGCAGGATACCGATGCGGTGCTACTAGTATTGCCGGCTGACCATCTTATTGCTAATGTGGCAGCATTTCACAAAGCTATTCATGCTGCACTCGCACTGGCCAATCAAGACCAGTTGGTAACCTTCGGTATTGAGCCGGACTCTCCTTCTACCGGCTTTGGTTATATCGAGCGCGGTGCTGCATTAAACATCGATCATCCAGCTTATAATGTTGCGCGCTTCGTTGAGAAGCCTAATCAGGAAATAGCCAAATCGTTTCTCGCGTCGGGCGATTTTTTCTGGAACAGTGGGATGTTTGTCTTTAAAGCGTCAGTTTATCTTCGTGAACTGCAGGCGTTCCGACCCGATATTTATAAGGCGGCACGCGAGGCATGGGAACATAGCGTTCGCGATCTAGATTTCTGTCGTTTGGATGAGGCGGTGTTTGCGACCTGCCCGTCAGAGTCTATCGATTATGCGGTCATGGAACATACCAAGTCGGCAGCCATGGTGACAGTCAACATTGGCTGGAGCGATATTGGTTCTTGGTCCGCATTGGCCGATGCGACGTCGACAGATGCGCAGGGCAATTCGCTGCGCGGGGACGTATATGCAGATCAATCTAGTAACTCTTACATTCGCGCCGAGTCGCGTATGGTGGCAGCTATTGGCGTGAAAGATTTGGTGATTGTCGAGACGGCAGATGCGGTGCTAGTTATGCACAAAGATTTGGCGCAGGACGTAAAGCAAACTGTAGAGTATCTGAAGAAGGCTGAGCGGTCTGAGCATCTTGTACATCAGCGTATGTATCGGCCTTGGGGATATTACGAAGGAATTGATATCGGAGATCGGTTTCAGGTTAAGCGCATCATGGTGAAACCAGGTGCGAAGCTATCTTTACAGATGCATTATCACAGGGCTGAACATTGGATTGTCGTTTCCGGTACGGCCAAGGTGGTTTGTGGGAATGAGGTGAAGTTATTGCATGAAAATGAGTCAACGTATATCCCTATCGGACAGACACACAGACTGGAGAATGTTGGCAGATTGCCGCTCTTTTTGATCGAGGTGCAATCTGGCAGCTATTTGGGAGAAGACGATATCGTGCGTTTTGAGGATGATTACAAGCGTGTTTGAGCGGCATGCGGATTTTTTAAGTGTTAATTTAACTGGATTTAGCCAATTGAAATATTTTAATAATGCCTTTTTATTCCCTACCTTGGCGTTGCTTGCTGCAACTGTTTTAAGTGGTTGTGCTACTGCGCCGGACTGGCTGTCTTCTGACGGTCCGAGCCGTCAGTCGGTGCTGGCAAATCGTGATTCGCATCATATTGAAGGGATACAACTCGTCGATGTGAATGACGGTGTGGCACGCAAGTTGCTGGCGACACATAAAAAAAACCTGTTTTCGGAAACATTTAATGGTGCTGCGAACAACGGCTATGTTGTTGGTGCAGGTGACGTGATTGAGGTGTCCGTCTGGGAGGCGCCGCCCGCCATGTTGTTTGGTGGCGCAGTGGTTGATCCGCGTGGCGGGCCAAGTACTACACATGTGACAGTATTTCCAGAACAGATGGTCAGCAGCAACGGTATGATCACCATTCCCTTTGCAGGTCAGCTTCCTTCGGAAGGGAAAACGCCCGAGCAGATCGGCGCGCAGTTGGTTGAAGCTTTAAAGGGCAAAGCCAATCAGCCTCAGGTTCTAGTACGTGTGATCAAAAATAATACGGCCAACGTTACTGTTATCGGTGAAGTCGCTACCAGTACTCGTATGCCGCTTACAGCGCGCGGTGAACGTTTGCTAGATGCGCTTGCCACAGCAGGTGGTGTGCGCCAGTCTGTGAGCAAGATCTCGCTGCAGTTGACGCGTGGCGCGCAAATGCAGGCCTTGCCGCTAAATACAATTATTAGCGATCCTAAGCAAAATATTGTGTTACAGCCTGGTGACGTGATTACGGCCCTGTATCAGTCACAGACCTTCTCGGTTTTAGGTGCCGTAGGAAAAAACCAAGAAATCGATTTTGAGGCGCAGGGTATTTCTCTAGCCCAGGCTCTGGCTCGTGCTGGTGGGCTTGATGATAGCCGCGCTGATGCACGTGCGGTATTTGTGTTTCGCCTGGAAGACGCCAAGGCGCTGGATTGGGTCACTCATCCGCAGACCACTCCAGACGGCAAGGTGCCGGTTATTTATCAGTTGAATATGAAAGATCCTGCCAGCTTTTTTGTAGCTCAGAGTTTTCCGGTTAATAACAAAGATGTGATTTTTGTATCAAATGCGCCTGCTGCTGATTTGCAGAAATTCCTGAATATTGTGGTTTCCGTGATTTATCCGATTGTGAATGTGGGGACGCTTAAGTTTTAACTGATCTGGTGAATGGATTTTCGCATGAGTGGGTGTGACGATATCTGATACAGCGTAGAGAGTATAAATTTAAACCGAATAATAATATATTATTGAAAATATAATAAATAAATTAAATTATTTAATTGAACATAATTTTTAAGCATAACGATGACGAAGAAAATTGCGGTAATAGGCCATGCGTTTCGATTTCCAAGCACCACTACCAGTCAATACTGGTCCGATTTGCTCGCCGGCCGTGATCTGGTCACCGAGGTAGAGCCTGAGCGTTGGGCGATGGATACATTTCGTCACCCCGGCAAAAATAATCCCGGCACCAGTTATACGTTTGCAGCTGGTTCTGTTGGCGATATAAGTAAATTTGATGCCAGTTTTTTTGGTATTTCACCGCGTGAAGCTGCACTTATGGATCCGCAGCAGCGGCTCTTGCTTGAAATGAGTTGGGAAACGCTTGAAAATGCTGGTATTAAACCGTCTAGTATACGCGGCAGCCATTGCGGAGTGTACATCGGCATTGCCAGCAACGATTACTCCATTCGCCTAGCAGATGATTTGAGTACGGTTGATTCTAGTACTGCTACCGGTAACACCTCTAGTATCGCAGCCAACCGGCTATCCTATGTGTTGGATTTGCGCGGTCCGAGTATGGCTATTGATACGGCCTGTTCTTCCTCTTTAGTCGCATTTCATCAGGCTTGTCAGGCTATCCGTTCCGGCGAATGTACCCATGCGCTGGCCGGTGGCGTGAGTCTGCATTTGCATCCCTATGGGTTTATTACGTTCTCCAAAGCCTCGATGCTATCTCGCGTTGGACGCTGTCAGGTGTTTGATGCAGCCGGTGACGGCTATGTGCGATCCGAAGGCGGTGGTATATTTTTGCTGAAGGATTACAACCAAGCGTTAGCCGATGGTGATCATATTCTGGCCGTTGTGGCCGGTTCTGGTGTTAATACAGACGGTAAAAAATCCGGCTTGACTGTGCCAAGTGCGCAGGCTCAAGCAGATTTACTGGTATCTACCTATGCCCGCGCTGGCATCGATCCTTCCGCCATTGATTATCTAGAAGCGCACGGTACTGGCACTGTGGTTGGCGATCCCATCGAAACGCGTGCTATTGGCCTTGCACTTGGGCAACAGCGCGCTACACCACTCCCTATTGGCTCGGTAAAAAGCAATCTGGGTCATATGGAAGCTGCCTCTGGTGTTGCTGGTCTTGTCAAGGCACTACACACAATAATGCATCGAGTTGTGCCTGCTACCATCGGTATCAAAACACTCAATCCCAATATTGATTTCGCGGATCTGAATGTAGCTGTTGTCACTGAAAATCTTGAGCTTAAAAAAACTGGGAAGTTAGTTGTAGGAATTAATTCTTTTGGTTTTGGTGGTGCGAATGCGCACGTGATTCTGGAGAGTGCACTGCCTAATCCGGTCAATCCAGTAGTTGCTCTAAAAAATACGGAATTTCCGGTCATGCTATCGGCTAAGAATGCGGCGGCATTGAAGCAGGCGGCCAAGGAGTTTGTCGGTTTTATGCAGGATCAACCTGACTCTGCGCTATTCGACGTCAGTTACAACACTATTTTTAACCGTGAAGCACACGCGCACAGGCTGGTTGCTAGCGGCACTTCTACCGCGGCCATTGCCAGCGCTTTGGCGGCGTTTGCAGATGGGGGTAGCACTCAGGTCAGCAGTGGTGTGGCGTTAGCCAAGCCCTCCGGTCCGGTATTTATTTATTCTGGCAACGGCTCACAGTGGTTCAGCATGGGGGCACGGCTGCTACAGGAATCAACCGTATTTGTCACCGCTGTGCGTGAAATTGATTCTATTTTCAGGAAGTATGGTGATTTTTCTCTAGAAGAAGAGCTGGCCGGTAAAAACGGTGATCGCTATGACCTGACTGAAATCGCGCAGCCCACACTATTTGCCTTACAGGTTGGCGTAACTAATATGCTGGCGCAGAACGGGATTATGCCGGTTGCCGCGGCTGGTCATAGCGTTGGTGAAGTGGCCGCCGCCTGGGCTTCTGGTTCGCTTACCCTGGAAGATGCAGTTAAGGTTATTTATTTCCGCAGTGCTGCGCAAGGTACGACCAAAGGGCGTGGACAGATGACGGCAGTTGGCTGCAGCCTGGCTGCTGCACAAACCCTGATGGAACCGGACAGCCTGACTGTAGCCGGTGTAAACAGTTCCCGCGGCATTACGGTAGCAGGTGCACCTGATCACCTGAGCAAACTAGAACGGGCGTTGCGTGAAGGTAGCATACCGTTCAAACGACTGCCACTTGACTATGCGTTCCACAGCCCGGAAATGGATTCGATTGAACAGAGTATCCGGAAAACCTTAGCGGACATACGTCCGGTGAGTGGCAGTATTCCGTTTTATTCAACGGTTACCGGTGCGTTGCTGGATGGCAAAGAATTACATACCGACTACTGGTGGCGCAACATTCGTAATCCAGTTTTGTTTGAACAGGCCTGCAAACAGATTCTTGCTGCTGGCCAGACAGTTTTTATTGAAGTCGGACCGCATGCAGTCTTGCGCAGTTATTTGAACGACTGCCTCAAAGATACCGGGCAGGAAGGTCGTGTAATCACTACTCTTGCCAAAAATGACGATGCGCCAGAACGCATCCGGGCTGCTGTGCACCTGACTCTGATAGCTGGCGCCAATGTGGAATGGAATAAGCTGTTTGTCGTACCGGGTAAATTCATGACGCTGCCAACTTATCCTTGGCAGCGCGAACGTCACTGGTACACGAATTCGCCTGCATCGATTGGATTGTTGAGCCGGTTTAAGGTACATCCTTTGTTAGGCTATCCGCTTCAACAGCAGGAATTGTGCTGGGAGAATCAGATTGACACCCAGTTGCTACCGGGGCTGGCCGATCACGTGGTGGGTGAGCACGTGGTATTTCCTGGTACTGGTTTTGTGGAGCTAGTCTTGGCCGCAGCGCTGGCATGGAAACCCGGAAAACTGGTTACCGTTGAAGAATTGGAAATCCGCGCACCCCTGATTTTAAGCGACAAACAGGCGAAGCTAATCCGGGTACACATCGCGCCGGCTGACGGTAGTATTAGTATTAGCGGTCGCGATGTTGCAGGTACTGAACCCTGGGTTGTACATGCAACGGCACGGATATTGACTGAGCCGGGCACGTTGCAAGCGCCGTCTTTAGAGCTGCCGTTACACACACCAGACTTTACCCAGTCAAGTCATGATGTGTTGACTCGCGCAGCAGGTCTGCATTATGGCGAGGAGTTTCAGCGCATCGACCATGGTTGGGTCGATGGGGCCAGCGCGCTTATGCTGTTGGCAGAGCGCCCTTCGAGTTCCGATCTTGGTAACACCCATCTGCACCCTGGTATTCTGGATTGCACGTTTCAGTTGATCATTCAATTGTTGAAAGAAGATGCGCTTTTGCATGACGGCATGGCCTATATTCCGGTTCGCATGGGGCGGATTGTATTTCTGAAATCCGACACCTTGCCGTACAGTGCGCATGCGACGCTGTTGAAACGTTCGCCTCATTCGCTTACGGCTGAATTTACCGTGTACGACAGCGAGGGGGCCGCACTTGCCGTTATTACCGACGCGCGCTTTAAGAGCGTACGTCTGCACAAGGCAGCTATCGATCAATTGCGGTTTTTGGATTTCCATGCCACACCAGCCCCTCATCCGCTCGCGACAGTTTTTCCAAGTGTAACTTTTGCACAAATGCAGGCTGCACTAAGTTTTGTAGTTCAGCAATGTCAGGATGCACAGTTGTTTAATCGGTATTCTGAAGAAGTCGAACCGTTGCTCGATACGCTATGCAGTCAATTCACGCTGCAGGCCTTGTCGGCGCTGGCGAGTGACAGTGGGTTGCTTACTGACAGCGCAGTAAATCACGTACAAAAGTGTGCACCACAGGTTGCTGGATTTTTTAACCAATTGCTGGCACTTGCGGAGCATGATCAATTGATTGCGCATCGTGAGGATGGTTGGCAAATTTTGCCGGGCGAAATGGTACTGGCAAACGATCTGTGGAATTTGTTGATTGCCGATTATCCGGAGTATTTCCAGATTATTCAGGCAGTCGGTCGCATTGGCATGAAATTACCTGAGCTTCTTACGGGGGCTGTCAATCCGGCACATCTAGTGTCCGAATCTTCAACTCACTCTGCGCTGATTCGCTTGGCGCTAGGGGATGCTGGCAAGCAGAGCCTCACCTCCACAGTGCGTGACTGGATCGATTTCAGCCTCAATCATTTGCCTAGCGGGCAGCGACTCGGTGTGCTAGAGATCAGCACGGGTCTACCGATTTTTGCAGCGGACATCTGTGCCCGTCTAGACTTCAATTGCAGCGATTTCACTTTTGCCAGTATCTCCGACAGCGCCTTGCAAGAAGCTGTCATTTTAAAAGAACATTTCCCGCACTTTAATACGAGTAAAGTCGGTGCGCCGGCCGAGGCCTTTTGCAACTTGGTTATTGTGCAGCTGGATTTTGCTTCGCTGGACGAGGCCTTTATGGTGCTTAACTATGCCAGATCTCAGCTAGTGGATGGTGGCAATCTACTGCTACTCGGTCAGCATCCGTCGCGCTGGATGGACTTCGTATTTGGCTGCCAGACCAACGAGCAAGGTGCTGTCTGGCATTCTGCACAACCCGAATTTTGGAAGGGCCAGTTGCAGTTATTGGGGTTTACTGATACCTACTCTCAGGATTTGGTCGCCGATGTCCGCTCAGGCCCCTATGTGCTGGTTGCGAAGGCAGGTACTTCGCAAAGCGTGCGCAGTATTCCTGCCAAAAGTTGGCTGTTATTGGCTGATGAGGTCGGCTATTCCTCAAAGCTAGCTGACCTGTTGTCAGAAAATCTAGTGGCGCGCGGCGATCAGGTCAGAATTGAAACTGCCGGTGACACTGCTCATATGAAAGCGCTATTACTGGGTATGCCGGAAAAACTAGATGGTATCGTTTACTTGACCGGGCTGAACGTACCGGTTGAGTCGGCGCAGGCTATATTGGATTTGCAGGTGGATCGTTGTGCGGATTCTGCCGCGCTGATTCAGGCTTGTGAATCCGCCGAGATCGATACCACCGTATCGCTAGTTACGGCCAATGTGTGCTTGGATTTGCTCGGTGATTCCGGCGATCTGACATCGGTGGCCGACGCCGCACTATGGGGTTTTGGCCGCACTCTGATGAATGAAGCCTCGAATTACGCGGTGCGTATGGTGGACTTGGTTGCTCCAAATGAGTTGGAGGTGATTGCCGCGTCACTGGCACTAGAATTGGTGTATGCGGATAAAGAGACGGAAGTCATGCTCGGCGCTGGCGGTGCACGTTACGCAACCCGCTTACGGCTGGAACCGCGGCCAACTGGCGTGGTAGCGCCTCAGATTGAAGAACCGACTCTTAGGCTGGCGTTTCAGACGGCGGGGCAGTTGCGTAATCTTCATTGGGAAACGCGTGAAAGGATCATGCCAGGCGAGCATCAGATTGAAGTTGAGGTGCGTGCAACCGGCCTGAATTTTCGGGACGTGATGTATGCGCTGGGGCTGCTGTCGGACGAGGCAATAGAAAACGGATTTGCTGGGCCGACGCTGGGTCTCGAATTTTCTGGCGTAGTTATACAAGCAGGATCCAAGACCAGCGGCTTTAAGGCGGGTGATCGGGTAGTCGGTTTTGGTCCAGCGAGTTTCAGTAATCGTGTAATTACTCAGGACAGCGCCATTTCGCTCATTCCTGGACACATTACGTTTGCCGCGGCGGCCACCATACCGAGTACGTTTTTAACGGTGTATTACGCACTGAATTCTCTGGCGCAATTACAGCCTGGTGAAAAAGTACTGATCCACGGTGCTGCCGGCGGGGTAGGCATCGCAGCAATCCAATACGCCAAATGGATCGGTGCAGAAATTCATGCAACGGCAGGTTCTGACGAGAAGCGTGACTTTTTGCGCCTGTTTGGCGTTGAACATATTTACGATTCACGGTCGCTGGCCTATGCCGATGAAATTTTGGCCAAAACTAGTGGTGCAGGGATCGATGTTGTGCTGAATTCACTAGCAGGTGAGGCCATCAATTCTAATTTCCGGGTGCTTAAACCGTTTGGTCGTTTCATTGAACTGGGTAAGCGCGATTTTTATGAGAATACTAAAATCGGTTTGCGTCCGTTTCGCAATAACATCAGCTATTTTGGGGTCGACGCTGATCAGTTGATGCAGGTTCGACCTGATTTGACCCGGCGTCTGTTTGCAGCGGTGATGAAGTTGTTTGGCGAGGGGGTATTTCATCCGTTGCCATATACCGTGTTTGAGGCCAACGATATCATTGCTTCGTTTCGCTACATGCAGCAGGCCAGACAGATCGGTAAAATTGTTATCACCTACCATCAGCCAGTGTATCGTCGCCGTAGCGCTGTGCAGCTGGAGCAACAACAGCTTTCTTTGAATCCTGATGCGACGTACCTTATCACTGGCGGGCTGAGTGGTTTTGGATTGAAGGCTGCCGAATGGCTGGTTAGTAAAGGCGCACGTCATCTGGTGCTGATTAGCCGCAGTGGTCCAAAGTCGGAAGAAGCCAAAACAGCGATTGCAGCAATGCAGGCTAAGAGGGTCTCGGTTCGCGCCGTCGCCTGTGATGTGACTGATGTCGTTGCTTTATCGTCTCTGTTCAAACAGATCGATGAAAGTCGCCATCCCATTAAGGGACTGATTCATGCTGCGATGGTGATTGATGATGGTCTGATTCGCAATATGAATCCTGAGCAGATCCGGCGGGTGCTTGCTCCCAAGGTAGTGGGTGCGTATCATCTGCATCAATTGACCAGAGATTTGGAACTAGATTATTTTATTTTGTTTTCGTCGGCAACCACGCTGTTTGGCAATCCGGGGCAGGGTAACTATGTTGCCGGCAATGCTTCACTGGAAGCGTTGGCAAGAAATAGGCGTTCTAGCGGATTACCGGCCACCTGCGTACGCTGGGGTGCGATTGACGATGCCGGTTTCCTGGCAAGGAATGCCGACATTAAGGAGGCATTGCAGGGCCGCATGGGCGGTGCAGCACTTAAATCGGAAGTGGCTCTGGGCGCGCTTGAATCTATGCTGCTCGCAGATCGCTCCGGTTTGGGAGTGCTTGAACTGGACTGGCGTGCTTTGGCTCGCTTCCTACCAGCGGCTAATTCAGCCAAGTATAGCGAGATGGCACAGCAGGATGCTGAAGCAGATTCTGACAACAGTGATGATATTCAGGAACTACTCACCCAATTGTCCGATGAGGAACTACAGGTAGTGGTAATTGGAATGATCAAGCATGAAGTAGGCGAAATTTTACGGGTTGATCCTGAAAAAATTGACGCTACTCTATCTATCTACGACATGGGCCTCGATTCACTCATGGGTGTAGAGCTGGTGCTGGCACTAGAGTCGCGCTTTGGTGTGCGCCTGTCGGTGATGACGCTGAATGCTACGCCAACGATCGTCAAATTGGCCGAGAAGCTGATTCAGCTTCTTAAAGGCAGTGCCGAACGCAGCGAGGCGCAGCAACAGGTGGCGCAGATCGCAGCACAGCATGGTGCGGAAATAACTGACGAATTGGCTGCGAGTCTGATTAAGGACGTGGAATCGAACAGTATTGCGATCAACAATCGGATGATTAGCTGAGATGGCAATTAAAACACCTTTTGGGTTGACCTCTGCAATCAAGGACAGGCTAATACAGCAGGCCCTAGAGCGTAAGCTGCGTTCTTTTGACAAACCACCTGTAGAAAAGCTGTTGAGCCTGAAAACGAGTTCTGTGCCCGAGCAGTTCTATCAGTTCCACCTGCACCCAGGCTATCAGCAGTTGCGCATCATCAACGACGGTGGCGCGCGTTTGGGAATTACCAATCCGTTCTTCAAGTTGCATGAGGGAATAGCCGGTGCCACGACTTCGGTAGGGGGGCAGGAATATATCAACTACGCCAGTTATAACTATTTAGGTCTATCAGGTGATGCGCGGGTTGCCAATGCCGCAAAAGTAGCGATTGATCAGTACGGTACATCGGTTTCTGCTAGTCGTGCTGTCTCAGGTGAACGTCCCTGTCATCGCGCGCTGGAAAGCGCGCTTGCTGCTCTATATGAAGTTGATGATGCTATCGTCTTTGTCAGCGGCCATGCTACCAATGTCACCACGATAGGTTATCTGTTTGGCCCTAAAGACCTTGTCCTGCACGATGAGTACATACATAACAGCGCCTTGCAAGGCATTATGTTATCGGGTGCTAAACGCATGTCATTTCCGCATAATGATGTCAAGGCGCTGGATGAGCTTTTGAGTCAGCAGCGCGAGCATTTTGAACGTGTACTGATCGTCGTTGAAGGTATCTATAGCATGGATGGCGATTATCCCGATCTGCCTCAATTTGTTGAAATTAAACGCCGACACAAAGCGTTCCTGATGGTGGATGAAGCCCATTCTTTGGGCGTAATGGGCAAGACCGGGGCAGGTATTCGTGAACATTTTGCTCTTAAAGGTAGTGATGTTGATATCTGGATGGGTACGCTTTCCAAGTCGCTCGCTGGATGCGGCGGGTATATTGCAGGAGGGACTGCACTGGTTGAACATCTGAAATTTCTTGCACCTGGATTTCTGTACAGCGTCGGCATGTCACCTCCGATTGCAGCGGCATCTCTTGCCGCGTTGCAGTGCATGTTATGTGAGCCAGAGCGCGTTACGTCGTTACAGGCGCGTGGACAGTTTTTTCTGAATTTGGCGAAAAATGCAGGCATCAATACCGGGACCAGTTCGGGATTGGCTGTCATTCCAGCCATCGTAGGCAGTTCTATTAAGGCCGCCCGTTTGTCTGCCGCCATGTTTAAACAGGGTGTGAATGTACAGCCGATACTTTATCCGGCGGTTCCTGAAAAGTCTGCCCGACTAAGATTTTTTATATCATCTGAGCATAGCGAGGCACAAATTGAAAAAACGGTGCAGTTGTTGGCTGGGGAACTCAAGAATTTATGATCATAGCCAATGAGGCATCTAAAGCGTTCGCACAACTTATTGCTCTGCTACGGCAGAAACCAGCGGCTGCTTCGTGTCGTCCTTATCCTAAACTGCGCAATTTTATTCTCGATATTATGGCCGAAGGCCGGCGCAAAAATATTATCAATTTATTGATGGAAGTCGAAATCGCACCCATTAGAACGCATATTAAGGCATATGCGCTTGAACATAATGAACGGATCACTTTGACGGGCTTTATCTGCAAATCCTTTGCGTGCGCAGTGGATGAGGATAAGTCAATACAGGCCTATCGGAATGGAAAATCCAAACTGACGATCTTTGAGGACGTTGATCTATCCTTGATGGTTGAGCGCGAAATTGATGGTCATATTATGCCGGTGACTCAGATCGTGCGCGCTGCTAATCGTAAAGATATTAGCGACATTTCCCGGGAAATTCGCCTTGCTAAAAAATCATTGATCGGTGACATCGGACCGATGAATGCACTTGATAAGCTATTTTTTTCATCCCCTCGCTTCATTCGAAGAATTGTCTGGTTCATGATGCGACATGATCCTCAAATGTTTAAGCAGTTAGTTGGCACCGTGGGAGTTACTTCTATGGGGATGCACTCCAGTGGCCCTGCTGTCATTTTTCCTATTACGCCTATGACGCTTACTTTGTCAATCGGCGCAATCCACAAAAGGGTGGTGCTGGAAAACGGTTTGGCTGTTGAAAGAGATTTTATTCAGATGAATCTGGGCGCCGATCATGACATTATTGATGGCGCGCCGTTGATGCGGTTTTGCGAGCGCTTAAGGCGAGTTTTGCTCAGTGGCGCTGCGCTGCAGTAATTTGATTTGTTTGTCACGTCAAAAATCCACTCAAATTCTTATTTTGAATGCCGCGTGAATAATGTACCGGAAAGCGCACTGGAAACGGCCATAAATGGCGCGTTAAAAGTGTACAAACCCCAGCCTGTAGTCTTATGCCCTTGAGAGTGCATGAGAAAGGCGGAAAGTATGTTTCCCGTGGATATATATGTCAAAGTACGTCGCGCTGTGGTGGTCGAGAACAAGAGTGAGCGTGCGGTTGCTCGCTACTTCGGCATTCATCGCAATACGGTCAGGAAGATGTGCCAGTTCGCAGCGCCGCCCGGTTATCGGCGAGCGCCGGCTCCGGTTTCACCGACGCTGGTGCCGTTCGTCGCCATCATCGACGCCATTCTGGAGGCCGATAAGCAAGTCCATGTGAAACAGCGCCATACGGCTGTACGTATCCGCGAACGGCTGCGTGACGAACACGGCTACGGCGGCGGTTACACCATGGTGCGCGAGTACGTCAACGGTGTGGCCAGTCGGCAGAAGGAAGTGTTCATGCCGCTGGCGCATCGCCCCGGCCATGCCCAGGTTGATTTCGGCGAAGCCGACGGCTACATCGGTGGCAAGAAGGTACGATTCCACTATTTCTGCCTGGACATGCCGCATTCGGACACGTGTTTCGTCAAGGCGTATCCGACCGAAGACACCTAAGCCTTTCTGGATGGACATCTTGCCGCCTTCGCGTTTCTCGGCGGCGTGCCACAATCGATTCTGTACGACAACACCCGGATTGCGGTGGCCAAGATATTGGGCGATGGGCAACGCCGACGGACCCAGGCTTTTGCCGAGTTACAGAGTTACAACCTGTTTGACGACAAATTCGGACGTCCTGCCAAGGGTAAAGTGGAAAGACTGGTGGGCTACAGCCGGCGTCACTTCATGGTGCCGTTACCGGTGGCAAATGATTTTGCTGCATTGAATAGCCAATTGCTCGACGGCTGCAAGAAACGTCAACGTGCTGTACTGCGTTTGACCGTAAGCGATCCATAAACTACAGCACTGCCAGTCCAGTTATTTTTATTTTTTTGTTTTTTTCATGG
>NZ_JBEONQ010000042.1:0-42210 GCF_040544445.1 Undibacterium sp. GrIS 1.8
AAAGACATTGATAAACAGGTCGATGAGATGGATGAAAAAATTCAGCAATGGCACCGCTCTTCAGAGACGAGTAGAAAGCTTGCTGAAATCCCAGGTGTTAAACAGCACCGAGAATTTTCCACTTCAATTGAAATTCTGCGTCCAGGAAATTTTCGTCGATCCAATAGCCGCAAGGGCTTCTGTGAATCTCTCTGGAAACGCCCCGCGCTGACAACTGGAAAATTTACGACGCTGTTTGACACTGGCATTTCAGGCTCAAGCGCCATGCCACATTTTGGGCACGCACCGGGGTGATCTTGCTGCACCTCTGGATGCATTGGGCAAGTGTAGATTGTTCCTGCAACGACAGGCTCGGTCACGACAGGTACCATTTCAACTTGATCATCAAGATGAAATGGATATTTAGCGGGATCCGCTGCAAATTTGCTTTTACAGCTAGCACGACAAAAATACACAGAATGACCTTCGTGCTGCACAACATTGGGTGACTGTGGCGTCACTTTCATGCCACATACGGGGTCTTTGAGTGATTGTAAGCTTGGCAGGACCGTTGCGGCCTCACTGCTAGGATTGCGATCAGAGTGCAGAATATTCTTCGATGGCGCAACGTTCATAGGAAGCCTCATTGGTAAATATTAGTAAATATTAATAAGAGCCAAGAGTATTCTCATACTGACAAAGTCGGTAAAAAACTTCCTGTTTATTTGCGCTGAATCAAATCCAATGAATGCTAACCAAACAGCGGAAACGTGCGGGGCAAACAACTGTCTCTCCAGCTAAAAATAGCATCATTTACGTCCATTACAACCCAATATATGTTTTAACAAAGCGCGTTGGCGTACAGACAGTACGATGATTAAGGCACAAGTTACAAAACTAAAGTGCCTTCAGTTTTACGGATCAGGTAAAAAAACTAAAAGAAAAATTTCATATTGATAGAGTCAGATTGTCATCAGGATTGCGTAAGCGCAATAAAATTTAGAACAAGTTACCTTGCAAAATTGAGTATTGGGACGGGAGTACTCAGTGTTCATTTGATGTAAATCAAGAGTCATTGCAATAGCCGCAGATCTCTATATTTGCGGCTGGACTTGTAGTGAGTTGGGCAATACGATGACTCTACTGACAATATAAATATCATTAGATAACGAATAGTCCGGAATCTAAAATACCAGGAGAAAGAGATGGATCATGATCCTCATTCGCACCAAAATCGCTTCTCCCACGCAACGTTCAAGTCGGTGTTGATGGTTTTTTACTGTGACTGCATATCTCCTGATTTGGGGGCACAGAGTGCACCTTGATAGCTATCTTCACTACCTTCCATTTTTGCTATTGATCGCTTGCTCAGCAATGCATTTTTTTATGCACAGCGGCGACCACGGACACCATCAACACGCAGGGCAAAAAGATATTTCCGGAGATCAAAAGTGAATCATTCTGAGGCTCCTGCTTACGGACTCTGGTCGCTCGTGATCATCAATTCACTGATGTTCATTGTTTTCGCGTTTAGCTTTTCGAAACCGAAAACATCGCGCGATTGGCGTTCATTCGGCGCATTTTCGGCTTTCTTAATTGCGCTGTTTACCGAGATGTACGGATTTCCATTAACTATTTATTTATTCTCTGGTTGGTTATCACAACGCTTTCCAACCGTTGATTTCTTCTCACACGACGCAGGTCACTTATTCGAAGTTATGTTTGGTTGGCAAGGCAATCCGCATTTTGGTCCGTTTCATATAGTCAGTAATATTTTAATAGGACTAGGTTTCTGGCTACTCGCCTCGGCATGGAGAAAGCTATATGAAGCCCAGAGAAATCATCAGCTTGCAATTACTGGCCCGTATGCGCGAGTGCGTCATCCCCAGTATGACGGCTTCGTTCTGATCATGTTTGGTTTCTTACTGCAATGGCCAACCTTGGTCACATTGATTATGTTTCCAATTCTTGTATTCATGTATGTGCGCCTTGCAAGGCGTGAGGAGCACGAGGCACAACGAGATTTTGGTGACACATACGCTCGGTACCATGCGACGACTCCCGCTTTCTTCCCACATTTCGCAGAACCATCGCATGCCTAAAATTAAACTTCAATCTCTTTTCCGAATGTCTTATCAGCTCTCCCGAGCAGGCTTAACTATCTTCTGGAGTAATAACCATGCGTAAATTTTGGATTTTCCTGCTCATACTTTCCTCACTCAGCCTGTCAGGCTGCGGTTACAACACATTGCAGAGCAACGACGAACAAATCAAGGCTAGTTGGTCAGAAGTTGTGAATCAATATCAACGTCGGGCAGATCTTGTCCCTAATTTGGTCAATACCGTAAAAGGTTTCGCGACTCAGGAGAAAGATGTTCTATTGGGCGTTACCAACGCCAGAGCCAAAATCGGTAGCATGCAAGTAACCCCAGAATTGCTTAATAATCCAGAAGCCTTTGCTAAGTTTCAGGCGGCGCAAGGAGAAATGTCGAGCGCGCTGTCTAAGTTACTTGTAGTTACAGAGAATTATCCACAGCTTAAATCAGATGCAAATTTTCGTGACCTTCAAGCCCAGTTAGAGGGTACAGAAAATCGTATTACCGTTGCACGAAATCGGTATATCAGCGCTGTACAGCAATTCAATGTAACCGTGCGCTCATTTCCTTCTAATTTAACCGCGATGGCATTTGGATTTAAAGAGAAGCCCAACTTCACGGTAGAAAATGAAAAAGAGATTTCACAGCCGCCTAAAGTGGAGTTTGGACCAACGTCACAAAAATCGCCCGACAATACCCAAGGAGCACCAAAGTGATCACCGCAAATTGGGTAAAAGGATACCTTTTTGCCGTTGCACTTGGCTCGTCATTGATTGCCTTTGCACAAGTGCCAGTGCCACCTTTGTCCGGACGAGTGACTGATCAGACGTCAACCCTAAATTCAGAACAAAAATCTACTTTAGAACAAACACTACAAACGTTTGAGGCAAAAAAAGGGAGCCAGATTGCAGTTTTAATCGTGCCTACAGTCAACCCTGAAACAATTGAACAATATGCTTTGCGCGTCGCCGAGTTATGGAAGTTGGGCAGAAATAAAGTGGATGATGGTGCAATTTTAGTTATTGCTAAAAACGACAGGACATTGCGGATTGAAGTGGGGTATGGCCTGGAGGGCGCGCTTAACGATGCGACGAGCAAACGTATCGTCAGTGAAATAATTTCCCCTCGTTTCAAGCAAGGTGATTTCTATGGCGGTATCACAGCTGGGTTAGATCAAATGATGAAAGTAATTGACGGCGAGCCGCTACCGCCATCCACAGGAAAATCAAATGTCGATCTTGGAGATGTTCGGCAATTCGCGCCGGTTATCTTTGTGGTTGCCGTCATGTTAGGTGGGTTGTTGCGTTCGATACTCGGCAGGTTTCCGGGTGCGATTGTAACGGGCGTGGCGGTGGCTGGAGTGGCTTGGTTGTTTGCAGGGGCATTATCCATTGCCTTGAGTGCCGGAGCCATTGCTCTGTTATTTACCTTGATCAGTGGGGGTATGGTCGGGCGTGGCATGGGTGGGCTCGCCGGGGTATATGGTCGGGGTGGCGGCGGTGGCGGGTTTGGGGGTGGCGGAGGTGGTTTTGGTGGTGGCGGCGCATCCGGAAGGTGGTAGTGATGAACATCAAGCGCATAGCCAAACATCTCACTATGACCCACTGGCAAGTCAGCCGAACTTTTACCCGTAGAACCTTGACCATAATTGAACAGTCGATCAAACGTAGCGAAACGGCGCATGTAGGGGAAATTCGTTTCGTTGTGGAAGGCGCGCTGGACGGTATGCCACTCTTTACGGGGCAAACTGCAAGAGAACGGGCAATCGACGTGTTTTCTCAGTTGAGAATGTGGGACACCGAATATAACAATGGCGTATTGATTTATTTGTTATATGCCGATCGGGATGTAGAAATTATTGCGGATCGCGGTATCCATTCGAAGGTGCATTCAAGAGAGTGGACAAAGATCTGTCGTCAGATGGAAACAGCTTTTAAACAAGGCAATTATGAAGGTGGTGTCATCAATGGAATTCAGGCAGTGACAGCCTCCTTAGCGGAACATTTCCCCGCTGCGGGTAATGGCCGTAATGAGTTATCAAATAAACCGATGGTGTTATGAATAAATGATCTTATCGTCTCAATGGAAAAAAAAACATCAAGATTTAAGACTTACTATCGAATGAGCATTAAACAAACCATAGAGTGGGAGCACTACCATGCAAACAGAATATTTAAAGGTAACGGGAATGACTTGCGGTGGCTGTATTAATACCGTAACAAAAGCTCTAAAAGCAGTTTCGGGTGTGAGCGAGGTCAACGTGTCACTCGCAGAGGGTGAAGCTACGGTGCAATTCGATGAAGCAAGGAGCTCACCCGATCAATTAAAAGCAGCAATTGAGGAAGCTGGCTACGGCATCGATGGTTCTTCTGCCGCACGCAAACATCAGTCCAAGGGCGGCTGCTGCGGTTAAGGTATTGACTCGACAATGAAAAGCTAAATTACCTTGTGTCCAGGAGATGTTTATGACACCAGCATTCGACATAAAAAAGATTACGACGCCTCTTCTGATCTACACCCATAAACCCCGTTCCCTTTTTCTCCATTTAGCCATCGCCGTGCTAATCAAGTTCGTCGTGTTGATAGGTTTGTGGTGGTTTTTTATTCGTGATAGTAGCGTTGTGGTTAATGCTGATTTCATGGCTACACACATTGGTGTCCCCGCAAATTCTGAAGGAGTATCGAAGTGATTTCAGAACAATTGGTTGATCTTTCGCGGCTGCAGTTCGCCGCTACTGCCTTATACCATTTCCTGTTTGTCCCTCTCACGATTGGCATGGTCTGGCTGTTGCTGATCATGGAAAGCGTTTATGTGATGACGGGCAAAGTAATTTGGCGTGACATGACCCAATTTTGGGGAAAATTATTTGGTATTAACTTTGCCTTGGGCGTTACTACCGGTATCACGCTGGAATTCCAGTTTGGTACCAACTGGGCGTATTACTCGCATTATGTGGGTGACATTTTTGGCGCACCACTTGCGATTGAAGGCTTGATGGCGTTCTTTTTAGAATCCACTTTGATTGGCCTGTTCTTTTTTGGTTGGAGCCGCTTAAGTAAACCAAAACATTTACTGGTTACCATGTTGATGGCCGTCGGCACGAACTTGTCAGCGTTATGGATTTTGATTGCCAATGGCTGGATGCAAAATCCGGTCGGCGCAGAATTTAGTTATCTCACGATGCGTATGGAGATGGTTGATTTTTGGGCGGTTGTTTTTAATCCTGATGCACAGGCTAAGTTCGTACACACTGTCTCGGCTGGTTACTTAACTGGTTCGATGTTCGTGTTGTCGATTTCTAGCTGGTATTTACTGCGCAACCGTGATGTTGAATTTGCAAAACGCAGTTTCGGCGTCGCTGCGGCGTTTGGCTTAGCGTCTGCTTTGAGTGTAATTGTGCTGGGTGATGAATCGGGTTACACCGTAGGTGAAGCGCAGCAAACCAAGATGGCCGCCATTGAGGCGATGTGGGAAACCAAGCCAGCACCGGCTGGATTAACACTGATTGCCGATATCAACGAAGCGGAGCAAAAAAATAACTGGGAGGTGGAAGTCCCTTGGGTAATGGGGCTGATCGGAACGCGGTCGGTCAGTAAGAAAATTCCCGGTATCCATGATATTAAAATCAAAAATCATAAGCGGGTGGTACGCGGCATCGTGGCGGTTAAAGCATTAGAGGTATTGAGAAAAAATCGCTATGACGAGCAAGCTTTAGCCATCTTTAATGCCAACAAAAACGATCTTGGTTTTGGCTTGCTTCTCAGAAGATATGTCAGTGATATGGATCAAGTAACGCCAGAATTTATTAACCGTGCGGTGAACGACACGATACCGCGTGTGACGCCAATGTTCTGGGGTTTCCGAATTATGGTTGGTCTTGGCTTTGCGATGTTGGCCTTATTTGGAATTGCTTTTTTTAGCACGATTAAAGCCAGCAAAGAAAAAAGTCCTTGGTTACTCAAATGGGCGCTTTGGATGCTGCCAGCACCTTGGATTGCCTGCGAACTAGGCTGGTTTGTGGCCGAGTATGGTCGTCAGCCTTGGACTATTTATGGTGTGCTACCAACGTATTTAAGCGTGTCCACATTGAGTGTCAATAGTTTGTATGGATCTCTCGCCGGATTCGTGACGTTTTATACCGTGTTATTGATCGTAGAAATGTATTTGATGGTTAAGTTTGCGCGCCAAGGCCCAGGTAGTTTAGGAACGGGGCGGTATCAGTTTGAAACAACACATGGTGCAGATAATCTCTTAGGAGCAGCAAAATGATTGACTATCCAACACTTAAAATAATTTGGTGGGTACTCGTCGGTGTCTTATTGATCGGCTTTGCGATCATGGATGGACATGATATGGGCGTAGGAACCTTGTTACCCTTCGTGGGCAAAACCGATTTGGAGCGGCGGGTCGTACTCAACACAGTCGGGCCGCACTGGGAAGGAAACCAAGTTTGGTTTATTACTGGTGGCGGTGCGATTTTCGCGGCTTGGCCACTTGTGTATGCGACTGCGTTTAGCGGATTTTATTGGGCATTGTTAGCGGTTTTGTGGGCTTTATTTTTACGTCCGGTGGGATTTGACTATCGCAGCAAAATCCATAATTCAACTTGGCGCAGTGTGTGGGATTGGGGCTTATTTATCGGTGGCGCTGTTCCTCCGCTTATTTTTGGTGTGGCTTTCGGTAATTTATTGGAAGGCGTCCCGTTTCAATTTGATAATTACATGGCCTCTACATACACAGGAACGTTCTGGCAATTACTTAATCCGTTTGCCTTACTTGCTGGCGTTGTTAGCAGCGCGATGATCACAATGCAGGGCGGTACATATTTGGCGCACCGTACTGAAGGCGCGGTACAACAACGTGCGATCAAAGGTGCCATTGGGGCGGCCGTGGTAATGATCGTTGCGTTCATAGCTGCAGGCGTTTGGTTACAAGTCATTCCCGGATACCGTATTAGCTCCCTGATCGATACTGCGGCATTGTCCGACCCGCTGAGTAAAACTGTAGTCCATGAATCGGGCGCATGGATGAATAATTATCGCGTGCAGCCGTTGCTTTGGATTTTGCCTCTATTAGCTATTGCAGGCGCATTGTTGACGACCGTTTTGCTGTTGGCGCGCCGGACATTAATCGGATTCGTCACATCGTCGCTTGCTCTAGTGGGTGTGATCGGCACAGCGGGTGCGTCAATGTTTCCATTTTTAATGCCCTCTTCCAGTATGCCGAATGCTAGTTTGACTGTGTGGGATAGCGTATCGAGCCATCTCACTTTGGGCATCATGTTTTGGGCGACGCTTATTTTTATGCCGTTGATTATTTTCTATACCTCATGGGCTTATCGCGTGATGCGCGGCAAGGTCACCATCGAACAAATTAAAGCTAACGAACATAGCGCCTATTAACAGGAAAAAAGGAGTAATAACATGTGGTATTTCGCTTGGATTTTAGGTGTCGGTTTCGCGCTGCTTCTAGCTGTATTGAACGCTATGTGGGGCGAAAATGAGGCGGCTCGACGTGATGGTCATCAGGACGATTCAGGATTATGAAAGCAGAGTCAACAACTCGCACCGCGCTCGGCATGCAGATATTGTGCTTACTTATTTCGGTGAGCATTATGGTTGGCGGCACTGCCTATCCACCGTTGTTGATGACAGCATCGGGAAAGGTCGAGCATGGTTTGGCGACGCTGGTATTTTGGTCGATGAGTGCTGGATTTGTATATGGTGTAGGTTTTGTGCCAAAGAATGCAGTGGGGCGCTGGCTGTTTTCATTCTGGGCTTGCTTTGCAGCGTTGTTACTTGCCGGGCTGCTTAAACTTTTTTTATAGATACCATGTATTTTCGAGTTCTTCATAATAAAGTAGGTGGCTTGCGGAAAAAACGTTTTGCGGC
Source organism: Undibacterium sp. GrIS 1.8 (assembly GCF_040544445.1). NCBI lineage: Bacteria > Pseudomonadati > Pseudomonadota > Betaproteobacteria > Burkholderiales > Oxalobacteraceae > Undibacterium > Undibacterium sp. GrIS 1.8. The sequence continues at coordinate 7,968 of NZ_JBEONQ010000042.1, forward strand.
TGTCGGTTGCGCCGACTCTGCATCAGAATATCGAGCACATGTCCGTTCTGATCGACCGCACGCCATAGGTAATGGTGCTTGCCCTTGATTGTTAGCACCCCCTCGTCGAGATGCCATTTGTCTCCGCGTTGCGGTTGACGCCGGCGAAGCTCATTGGCATAGCCTTGGCCAAACTTCAACGTCCATTGGCGGATCGTCTCATACGTGACTATGATGCCACGGCTGGCCATTAGTTCTTCTATGTCGAGAAAACTCAGCGCGAACCGGAAGTAGAGCCACACGACATGGCTGATGATTTCTGCTGGGTAGCGGAACCCGCGATAGAGTAGAGATTTTTTCATCTCGCCACCTTACAATATTTTGCCAGCCTCCGTAAGTTGACAATACCTGGTAGCGGTCATACCTGCTCCAACGACGCATCGTATTCCCCGCGCCGCGCCGCGCGGTTACAGAATGTACGGTGTATCAGAGCTTGTTGGGCTGCTTTTACGTTTGCGTCGTCCCCGCGCCAAATCTCCAATGCGGGAAATTGAATCGCTCGAGAAAATGAGAATCCCAGTGCCCATGGCAAATACGCGTTGAAACGCTGAATCATCGCACTCAAGCGAGCAGAGGCGATCTCACCAAGTTGACCACCCGATAAGAATGCGACCCCAGGCACTGCAGCGGGGACAGCTCGCAACAGGCACGTTACTGTCGCATCGGCCACTTCCTCCAGTGAGTTACTCAAGGGGGCATGACTGTTGCATGCCAAGCCTGGCAGCACCATGTTGGGCTTAAGGATAATTCCTTCCAACATGACACTTTGCCGAATAAGTTGGTCGAAAACCGCATGCAAAACTTGTTCTGTCACTTTCGCGCAGTGCTGCAAGGAATGCGCGCCATCCATCAACACTTCAGGCTCAATGATCGGAACCATTCCAACTTCCTGACAAAGCGCTGCATAGCGTGCTAGCGCATGCGCATTAGCCTCTATGCATGCACGGCTTGGAATGTTCTGGTCAATCGAAATAACTGCGCGCCACTTGGCAAAACGTGCCCCAAATGCAACATATTCGTTCAACCGCTCACGCAGACCGTCCAGACCTTCGGTTATTTTCTCATCGACATGCGCTGCCATGTCCTTGGCGCCGGTGTCAACTTTGATGCCCGGAATAATGCCTGCATCAATAAGTACTTCAATCAAGGGCTTACCATCCTTTTTTTTCTGCCGGATCGTCTCATCAAACAGGATTGCACCACTGATAGATTCGTTGAGGCCAGGAGCGGTCACTATCAATTCTCGATAAGCACGCCGCTTCTCTGCAGTTTGTTCAATTCCCAACGCTGAGAATCGTTTATTGCAGGTTGGATTGCTTTCGTCCATTGCCAGCAAGCCTTTGTCGTTGGCGAACAGCGCTTGTGCCGTATCAATCAATTGCTGAGCATTCATTTGGAATTACTCCATTTCCAGTTACGGATTTCCGGCATATCCAGGCCGTTCTTATCAATATACGCCTTGTGCTCAATCAACTTGCTCTTCATCCGCTGTATTATGGCAATGCCTTTATCACCTGTCTGAGGTAGTCGGTTAACTGCATCTATCACCAAATGGAATCGATCCAGATCATTAAGCACCGTCATGTCAAAAGGTGTAGTAACAGTTCCCTCTTCCTTGTAGCCTCTTACATGGATGTTGTCGTGATTAGTGCGGCGGTAGGTCAGCCTATGGATTAACCAAGGGTAACCATGAAAGGCGAAGATGACTGGTTTATTTATAGTGAAAATCTCGTCAAAAGCGGTGTCACTCAAACCATGTGGATGCTCGATTGACGGTTGCAAACGCATCAAATCGACCACATTGACCACCCTCACCTTCAACTCAGGTAAATACTCTCGTAAAATGGTAACGGCGGCCAAGGCTTCAAGCGTAGGCACATCGCCACAGCATGCCATGACCACATCAGGCTCCATGGTTTGGTCATGGCTTGCCCAGTTCCAGATGCCTATGCCTTCGGCGCAATGCTTGACGGCGGCTTCCATCGTTAGCCATTGTGGCGCTGGATGTTTGCCCGCGATTACGACGTTGACGTAATGTCGACTGCGTAGACAATGATCCATCACCGAGAGCAGGCAATTGGCATCTGGCGGCAAGTAAACCCGTACCACTTCAGCCTTTTTATTCACGACATGGTCGATGAAGCCGGGATCCTGATGCGTGAAGCCGTTGTGATCCTGACGCCAGACATGGGAGGCCAGTAAATAATTAAGCGATGCGATTTTGCGCCGCCATGGCAAATGCGCCGTTACTTTTAACCACTTGGCGTGCTGGTTGAACATTGAATCAATGATGTGAATGAAGGCTTCATAACAATTGAAGATACCATGCCGTCCAGTCAGCAAATAGCCTTCTAACCAGCCTTCGCATTGGTGCTCGCTGAGCATTTCCATGACCCGCCCTTGCGGTGCGAGAAACTCGTCGTTTGGCAATGTCGCGGCTTCCCATTGGCGTTGCGTCACCTCAAATAAGGCCTCTAAACCGTTGGACAGCGTTTCATCAGGGCCGAACACACGAAAATTGCGCTGGGACTCATTAAGACGAGTGACATCACGCAGGAAGGGTCCGAGCACATGCGTGTCACCGATTCCCTTGACACCTGGTTCGGGTACATTGGCCGCGTAGTCACGGAAATCAGGCATGTGCAAATCGCGTAGCAGAACGCCACCGTTAGCATGCGGATTTGCGCCCATTCGCCTTTCGCCCTTCGGTGCCAGTTCAGCCAGTTCTGGCTGCAAGCGACCTTGCTCATTGAATAGCTCTTCGGGCCTGTAACTTGCGAGCCAGTCTTCCAGCAGCTTAAGATGTTCTGGCGGCGCGGTTTCCGATACCAAAACCGGCACCTGATGGGCGCGGAAGGTACCTTCGATTTGGCGTCCATCTACCACTTCTGGGCCGGTCCAGCCTTTCGGTGAATTGAGCACAATCATCGGCCAGCGTGCTCGTGCGATGTCTCCATTATCCCGTGCGTTGCGCTGTATCTGTTTAATCTGCTCAACTGCCACATCCAATACCTGCGCCATTTCCTCATGCATCAGCGCAGGCTCGTGGCCTTCGACGAAGTAAGGCGTCCAGCCGTAGCCGCGCAACAATTGATCCAGCTCTTCATGTGTGATGCGTGCAAGAACTGTCGGGTTAGAAATTTTATAGCCGTTCAGATGCAGAATCGGTAACACCGCGCCATCAGTCACTGGGTTGAGGAATTTATTAGAGTGCCACGCTGTGGCCAGTGGCCCGGTTTCTGCCTCACCATCACCAATCACGCACGCAACAATCAGCTCTGGATTGTCGAACACTGCTCCAAAAGAATGACTGAGTGAATATCCCAATTCACCACCTTCGTGAATTGAGCCCGGACACTCCGGTGATGCATGACTCGGTATGCCCCCTGGAAAGGAAAACTGCAAAAACAATTTCTGCAGGCCAGCTTCGTCCTGACTGATGTTGGGATATATTTCGCTGTAGGTGCCTTCAAGATACGTATTACCCACAACCGCCGGGCCGCCATGTCCGGGGCCGGAAACATAAATCATGTCGAGATCATATTTCTTGATGACCCGATTCAGATGCGCATAGATGAAATTCTGACCAGGTGTAGTGCCCCAGTGTCCTAATAGCATGTGCTTTACATCAGAAAGAACTAACGAACGTCGTAGTAGAGGGTTGTCAAACAAGTAAATCTGCCCCACTGACAGATAGTTAGCGGCGCGCCAATAGGCATCAATATTATATAATTGGTCTGGAGTAAGTGTGGTCGATTTCATTTTAGTTTCTTTCGAATAGCCTTCAGTTCCTGTCGGCGGGCAGAACTCACAACTGGGTAACTCAACTTTAAGCCTTCCATCGCGTCAAGTAGTATCTGCGACACAATGAGTCGCGCATTATCCTTGTCGTCGGCTGGCACGATGAACCAGGGAGAATCGACAGTGCTGGTCGCACCAAGCGCGTGGCCGTAAGCCTGCATATAGGCATCCCAATATTTGCGTTCACCAATATCATCCGCGCTAAATTTCCAGCTTTTGTCGGGCTCGTCAATGCGCGCCAACAGGCGCCTGCGCTGCTCCTCTTTTGATAGGTGCAGGAACACCTTCACGATGCGGGTGCCGTTGGCGTGCAAATGCGTTTCCAGATCAACGATCGAGCGGTAGCGACCTTGCCAGACCGATTCGTCTCCTGCCGCATCAGGGAGCTGTTCGCTGTGCAAGATGCTGCTATGCACCCTCACAATAAGTACTTCTTCGTAGTAGGAGCGATTAAATATACCGATCCGCCCACGTTCTGGCAGGTCGCGTGTGGTCCGCCAGAGGAAATCGTGTTGTAGTTCCTGCGCGCTCGGATGCTGAAAGCTGAACACCTGGCAGCCTTGCGGGTTAACGCCCGACATAACGTGGCGAATCGCTCCGTCCTTGCCGGCTGTGTCCATCGCCTGGAAAACCAATAACACGGCTTGGCGGTTCGATGCGTAGAGCAGGCGTTGCTGCTCGCTCAACTGCTCGACATGGTCCTGGAGCGCTTTTCGATACGCCTTCTTCGACTTGCACAGCGATTTGACGTTCGTGCTCCATAGACCGAGGTCCACCTCATCACCTTCTATCACTTTAAATACCTTGGCATCGATTTTCATTGCGAATCCTTGTTGCTCACTTACGCCTGGATGGCAACGAAATGTGACTTCTTGCTGGTCGCCGCGCGGCGCCATAGTGACAGGTGGGCGCAGCAAGCAATTTGTTAGAGCCATCTTTTCCAGCCACTTGACCGCCTCCATGGTAGTAAGGCCAGGTTCAAGATCGGTGCCAAGCCTTGACACCAGATCGACAACCTCGACCAGAGACGAGTCGTCTGTTGCCTAGATAAGAGTCTCGGGATCAAGCATCCGTATCGCTGTGGACAATTCTGTCGGAGGAACTTGCTAACGAATGCCAGTATCCTGCCCGCCCATAGTGCTTGTAGACTGCCATTTCCATCTCGCGTGCAAGTGGGTATGCGGGGTCGTAGGTGGGAGCCAACTTCAAGGTTTCGCGGGTCATGTCAACAGTCACTGTCTGCTCCGCCCAATCTATGTGTTTTATCCATTGCGGGGATACCAACACGTCATGGCCTAGCCACCAGTTGCTCGTGTTCACGACCAGATATCGGATGGCCCAGCTTTCCTCGTCGACCAGCATGCTCTGAACGTGCCCGATCTCGCCATCACTGGCGTGAATGTGGTAACCGACCACTGCCTTGCAACTACGTAAGTGAGGGTTGTTGTCGCGCTGACGCATTTCTCTACTTGCACGGACGCGGTCCGATTCTTCAAGCGTCGCAGTGGCAGGCATGTTGCCATTGTAACCAGGCAAGAGCATGAAAGGATATTCGCCACCGCCCCACATGCCTATACCACCCCAGTAGTATGGAATATTGTAGTAATCAAGGTAGTCGGTTTCATGTTGCCGTGTAACTGGCATGTCAGTGTCAATATTAGGGCTGTTCTTGACTTGCTCTCGCGTCAAAGAGACCGGCAACAACTTGGAGACCCAGTCAGGCTTGCTAGCATTGATGGGTGAAATTAACACCTTTCTGCTAAACAGCCACGAGCCGGCATCGACGACGAGATATCGAATAGCCCACGCCTGGTCATCGAAGTACAAATCCTTTACGTCACCGATAACGCCATCGATTGCGATAATCGAAAGTTCTTGCAGGTCTTTATTTTGGCGAAGCATAGTGTTCTCACTTTCAAATTTTTTAACGAAAATCGTTCGAAAAGGTTTGGCTAAACAGAAGGGGGACAACGGCGGTGATTAAATTGATAGTGTTCAACTAAGTAGTAATTCAACATGCGCTGTTTGCGCCGCAGCGTCGGTTCGCTTGCGCACAAAGCAGATATATTTCTTCACTATGTACCTCTCTGTTGAATCACGGCGATGTATGCAGCAGCGGCGCGATGATGAGAATCGGCCGCCATTTTGGCATGATGGTTTTGACGATCGTGGTCCGCATGCGATCGTTCGTACCAGGCGCCTTCACGCCAGGTATTTCGGCGGGAAAATTTTTGGTTTGATCTTTTTAAATTCGTTCATGGCAGGTATTGCTCCAATTACTTGCTATCCGTCCAAATTACGTGAGCTTCACTTGGTATGGGGTTGTGCCAGCCACCATGAGGCGCTATCAGTAAATTTGCATCTTCGGGGCCCCAACTTCCTCGTTGGTAAAGGGTAGTTGGGTGATGATTCGTGAGGACAGCATCGACCACTGCCCAGGCGGCTTCGATAGCATCTTCGCGCGCGAACAAGGCACCGTCACCAGCCATTGCATCGCCGAGCAGGCGTTCATATGGCATTTCCTGCCCCGGATAATCGTCAAGCAGATATAGCTCGCGTTGATCGCCGACAAACTCTTTTCCAGGACGTTTGACGCGGGCCGCAAGGGCGACTGAGGAGTTCGGCGCGAGTCGGAAGCGAATATAATTTGTAGTCGCAGCCGACGACATGGAATCGTCGAACAATTTTTGGGGTGGCGGCTTTAGCCTTACAATAACTTCTGCCGCACTTGCACCAAGACATTTACCGGATCGCAGGTACCATGGCACCCCGTTCCATCGCCACGAATCGATCCCCAGACGCAGTGCGCAAAAGGTTTCAACATCTGAATGCTTTGCCACACCAGGCTCCTTCCGGTAGCCGGCGTACTGACCACGGACGACATCGTCCGGCTGCAATGGACGCATGGCCTGAAAGACCTTTGTTTTTTCGCTATGAACTGCGCCAAAGCCTTGATAGGCCGGGGCTTCCATTGCCAGCAAAGCGACGATTTGAAACAGATGGTTCTGTATTACGTCACGCAGGCATCCGGCACTTTCATAAAACGCGCTGCGGCCATTGATGCCAAAATCTTCGGAGAGCGTTATCTGTACACTGTCTACATAATTGCGGTTCCAGATCGGCTCCAGGAAAGAATTGGCAAAGCGAAAATAGAGGATATTCATAATAGCCTCTTTCCCGAGATAGTGATCAATGCGGAAAATTGCATCCTCTGGGAACACCGCACGCGCTTCTCGGTTGAGGTGTCTGGCTGACGCTAGGTCACGTCCGAATGGTTTTTCAACAATAACGCGCGCTTGGTGTGCCAGCCCGGCTGCACCCAGCCCCTTGATCACTGTCGCAAACAGCTCGGGTGGAATGGCAAGGTAATGTGCTGGCCGGTGGGCACCGTCCAGTGTCTGTTTAAGTGCGGCAAAGGTAGCGGGATCCTCATAGTTGCCTTTGACATAGCGTAGCAGGGACAAAAGATGGCGCAGCGCCGGTTTGTCATCGATCTTCCCTGCCTGTCTGACGCCATCCTCGACACGCTTGCGCAACTGTGCCAACGTGCATGCCGAAGATGCAACGCCAACTATTGGCACTGTGAGTATCCCGCGCTTTGCCATCGCGTAAAGTGCAGGAAAAATCTTCTTATGTGCCAGGTCGCCAGTAACGCCGAACAGCACCAGTGCATCCGAATGCTTGCTGCCCTCTATGCTTTTGCTGATCTCAGGATCGTTGTTTTTCATCGTGTCCGCCAAATTGTTTGCGCATCGCGGATAGCAGACGATTGGCAAATTCTGCTTCACCGCGAGAGCTGAAGCGTTCATAGAGTGCGGCACTGAGCACCGGAGTTGGCACCGCTTCATCAATAGCCGCAGCAATGGTCCAGCGTCCCTCACCGGAATCTGACACGTGGCCTGCAAAATTTTCCAATTGAGGATCTTGCAGCAATGAGGTCGCGGTCAGATCGAGCAACCAGGAACCAATTACACTGCCGCGCCGCCATACTTCCGCGATTTGCGGTAGATCCATGTCGTATTGGTAGAATTCCGGCTCGCGCAATGGGGTGGTTTCGGCGTCGGCCTCGTGCGTGCGTTTGCCAGCGTTGGCACCTTTCAGGATGTTCAGACCTTCCGCATATGCGGCCATGACACCGTACTCGATACCGTTATGTACCATTTTGACAAAATGACCGGCACCGGTTGGGCCGCAATGCAGATAACCATGTTCGACCGGTTCGGGAGTTCCGCTCCGGCCGGGAGTGCGCGACGCGGCCTCGATTCCGGGCGCTATACTCTTGAAAATCGGATCCAGTTGTTTGACGATAGCTACTTCACCACCAACCATCAGGCAGAAGCCGCGGTCGAGGCCGAACACACCGCCACTAGTGCCGCAATCGACGTAATGAATGCCCTTGGGACTTAGCATCGCGGCTCTGGCAATGTCATCGCGATAGTAGCTGTTGCCGCCATCGATGATGATATCGCCTGACTCAAGGTGGGCAGCGAGTGCGTCAACAGTCTTGCCGACAACACCAGCAGGAACCATCACCCAGACTACACGCGGCTGTGGTAATTGCTCGACCAAGTCCGCAAGCGAAACCACGCCTGCGATTCCGTTCACAGCAATTTTTTCGATAACCGCTGGGTCAATGTCATAGACTACGCACTGATGGCCATCCATGCTTAAGCGTCGCACCAGACTGGCACCCATGCGCCCTAATCCGATCATTCCGATATTCATTTTGTTTCCTTTTTTTTAATGGGCGCTACCTGAATTCGTAAATCCACCATATGCTTCTCGCGGTCATTTACCAAATGAATGGCGGCACCTGACTGAGCAACGCCATCGACGGTCAGCATGGCCTTGCCATCTGCACCATCAATCAGCAACACGGTGATGTGATAGACGGTTTCCCGATATCGGTAGCGGACGTCAAATGACTTCCATTCCGCCGGTACACAGGGAGAAAAATGCAGCTGGTTTGCTTCCAAGCGCAAACCGAGTAACGATTCCAGCATAAAACGCAGCATCCATCCTGCCGATCCGGTGTACCAGGTCCAGCCGCCGCGTCCAATATGCGGTGCTAATGAATACACATCCGATGCAAGTACATAGGGTTCGGTCTTGTAGTTCGCTATCGCATCGATAGAATCGGCATGCCTGACCGGATCGATCATCGTGAACAATTTCCACGCACGCTCGGTGTCGCCCAGCGCCGCAAACGCCATCCCGGCCCATACTGCCGCATGCGTGTACTGACCGCCATTTTCGCGCACACCTGGTAGATATCCCTTGATATAGCCAGGATTAGGTTCCGATTTATCAAAAGGTGGATCGAGTAACTGAATCAGCGCAGCATCTGGACGCACAAGCAGTTTGTCCAACGCATTCATCGCTTGCCAGGCTCTTCCCGGTTCAGCAGCGCCCGATAGCACTGACCAGCTTTGGGCGATCGAATCAATACGGCATTCGGCGTTGTTGGCTGAGCCTAGCAGCGAACCATCATCAAACCAGGCGCGGCGATACCATTCACCATCCCAGCCATTGTTTTCGATTGCAACTTTAAGACGTGCCGCTTCGCTCAGGCAGTGCGCCGCAAAGGATGAATCGTTCCGTCGCTGCGCAAGCTCGCTGAACTGTGTTAGTACTGTATACAGGAAAAAACCGAGCCAGACGCTTTCACCTTTCCCCCCCGCACCCACCAGATTCATGCCATCGTTCCAATCACCTGAGCCCATCAGTGGCAAGCCGTGCGTGCCAAAGCGCAGACTGCGTTCGATCGCACGTACACAATGCTGGTATAGATTGGCGCTTTCATTTGATATTACTGGCTGTTCGTAACAGGATTCCTGGTTGGCTTTTGGCGCGTTGCCTTCGATAAAATGAACCATTTCATCGAGCACACCTATGTCGCCAGTCGTGAGTACATAGCGACAGGTCGCCAGCGGTAACCACAGATAATCATCGGAACAATGCGTGCGCACACCACGCCCCATCGGCGGATGCCACCAATGCTGGACATCACCCTCCGGGAATTGTCGAGACGCGCACAGCAACAAGTGCGCACGGACCAGTTCTGGAACTGCGTGCACAAGCGCCATCACATCCTGTAATTGATCGCGAAAGCCAAATGCACCACTCGATTGGTAGAAGGCATTGCGCGCCCACATGCGGCATGCTAGCACCTGATAAAGCAGCCAGCCATTGAGCAGAATATCCAGCGATGGATCAGGTGTTTTGACCTGAACTGCTCCTAGCGTATGGAGCCAATACGCTTTGACCTTGGCTAACGCGCCCGACGCGGCATCAGGGCCGCGCAAACGCATCACCAGCGCGCGCGCAGCATGGATGTCTTTCTCTGCGCCAAGCCGGAATACAATGTCGCGTCTTTCGCCATCTGCAAGTTCACAAGGTACCCGGATGGCCGCACATGGATCAAGCGCTGCACCCACGGTATTTGACAAGCGCGGATGTGACATCGCAGCGGGATTGCGTAGCGTGCCGTTGCGTCCGAGAAATTCACCGCGGTCGCCGCAATAACTGCAATCGGCAAGCTCATCAACATCAAAGAATGCGACGCGTCCCGCGAAATCGGTGTTGTAAGGATTGCGAGCCAACAATGCGCCGCAGGCGGGGTCAAGCACGGTGCTGACGTGCATTTTTGTTTTCGTGCTCTCGTCGCCCAACACCCATTCAAGATAGCCGGTAACCGACAAACTGCGCGCGCGCCCAGAACGATTGTGCAAGCTCAATACCACGAATTTGACTGGCGCATCAATTGCAACAAATACGCATAGACTGGATTCGATACCTTCCTGACCGTGCTCGAAAACACTATAGCCGAAACCATGTCGTGTCACATACGGCGCTACGCCACCTGCCGGAAGTGCAGTGGGCGACCAGAAGTGTCCGCTTTCCTCATCGCGCACGTAATACGCCTCGGTATTGGGATCGCCGATGGGGTCGTTTGACCAGGGCGTAAGGCGAAACTCGTGAGCGTTTTCGCTCCAGGTATTGGCGCTGCCGCTTTCAGAAACAATGGAACCGAAGCCCGGATTTGCAAGTACATTCACCCATGGCGCCGGTGTCATACGACCCGGCTCAATCTTGATGACGTATTCACGTCCATCTGGCGTAAAACCACCGAAGCCATTCGGAAAGCTAAGTTCACGGATCGGGAGTTCGATTGCAGCTAGTATGGCCGAATCCAGCTTGCAAGCGGCTTTCAGTGGCGGAATATTACACGTCACTACGCCAGCCCTTTTTAACTGTTGCGCCAGCGACCCATCTACATCGCGCAGAACTACGCGGGAGACCGTTTGCAACAGGATGCGTCCATCCAGCGCTACTTTTTTACTTGACAGTAAGAATATTCCCCCTGGCTGATCAAGCTGATTGATCTCGCTCTCTGCGGCAATTAGGGGTGCGATCTTTTCATGCAAACCAGGTCGGGCATCTTCAAGCTCTTCGATGAGAATGACCAAATCGATTGCCAACCCATGCATGCGCCAATACGCATGGGCTTGTACTAGTTGGCGCAACAGACCCGAATTGTCTTCGTCCGTCATTATCAGGAGGACGATTGGTAAATCGCCGGAAATTCCATAAGCCCATAGGCTGGACTGGCCTTGCAGATTTTTCAAGATAATATCTGGCGTGGCACGCAATGACGGCTGCGAATAGATGACAGAACCGGCAAGTCGTGCAAACAGTTGTGCGTCCGCTGCCGTCACATGCAGCCTGCTCAAAGTGGTTTGGTGACAAGCAGTGGCTTCAGCAAACACCCGATTTACCAATTCCTTATCTTGATATTTATCAACCAACTGCATGCATGCTGCGCGAGTTGCACCACACCCAGTGATCATATCCACGGTCGCTGACTCTCCCGGATTGAGAGAGATGCAAGAGCGAATCGCTGCCACTGGATCAAGCACTGAACCAGCGCTTCCTGACAAAGTCGCCTTATCACTCAATGCCTGAGGATCAACCATGGAGTGGCCGCGACCGATAAATAGCAAACGGTTGGTTTCGTAAGTGATCTCCCCGACTATGGGCTGATGAGTTACCAGTAGATGAAACATCCATGGCATGGCATCATCGGAGGACCTTGCCCGACGCGTTGCCAAAATTGCGTTATCTTCACGAACGATCTCGGTTTCAACAAACAGTTTGCTGAATGCTGGGTGTCCTGCATCCATTGCACGCGTTGCCAGCACGATTTCCGCATAACTCGTTACTTCGATGGTCCTGTTCGCAAGAGAACAATTGGTTAGACGCACGCGCCGAACCTCGAGTTCATCTTCCGGTGCAACAACTATATCCGTATGCGTTTCGATATCATGGTCCCGACGTCGGAAAATCGCATGCCCATCCGAGAAAATTGCCTCATAGAAATCTGGATCTTGCAATGTCGGCTGATATGCAGTTGACCAGGTGTCTCCACTTGAGGTATCTCGCAAGTAACAAAAAGAACCCCAGTTATCGCATACCGCGTCGTCTGTCCAGCGTGTAAGCGAGAGATTTTTCCAGTTACTGGAGCCGCCACCAGCACTCGTAATCATCACATGGTAACTGCCATTCGACAGCAATTGCACTTCTGGCGACCGCGCATGGGGGCAGTCGAATATGCGCAAGGGAATCTGATGGTTAATGTGGGAATTAGAGGTCATGATATCGAATCCAAACGCACATTAGGTTTCAATTATGCGAAAAAGCAGTTGATGGACTGGAAACGGCTAGGCATAAACTTGATACACAACTGAAGACGCGCTTGGCGATGAGTAATTCCTCTTATACAAGAAAAGACCATCAAGTTCTGTGCGATGGCACACAAAAGGCGTAATACATTTTCGGACCGGCGCTGCTAGCGCTTAGCACGATTTGGTGTCTCGGGATTAATCAGGATCCTGCGTACGTTACCGTACTGACCAGGGTGAACAGAGCGCACAAGCTCCAGAAAGAAATAGCAACCAGGAGTTAAATAGCATGCATGCATTCAGTTACCCTTCGGCGCTTGATGCGTTGTGTGTCAATACGCTGCGCTTTCTCTCGGTCGATGCAGTACAGAATGCGAATAGCGGTCATCCTGGTCTGCCTTTAGGTGCTGCACCAATGGCTTACGTGCTGTGGACTGGTTTCCTCAAGCACCATCCAGCCAATCCGCACTGGTTCGACCGAGATCGTTTCGTGCTTTCGGCGGGGCATGGCTCGGCGTTACTCTACAGTTTGCTTCACCTAACAGGCTACGCACTACCGCTAGAACAACTCAAACAGTTTCGACGCTGGGGTAGTATCACACCAGGTCACCCGGAACGGGGACTGACGCCAGGCGTTGAAGTGACAACCGGGCCGCTCGGTCAGGGACTTGCCAATGCTGTAGGCATGGCACTATCCGAAGCGAATCTCGCCGCACGCTACAACCGCGACAGCTTCAAGGTAATCGATCATTTCACGTACGCGATTGTGAGCGATGGCGACTTAATGGAGGGCATTGCGGCAGAAGCAGCATCGCTAGCTGGACATCTGCAACTGGGTAAGCTAGTTTGCTTATACGACAATAATTATACGACTCTTTCGGCCAGCACCGACATGACGTTTACCGAGGACAGGTCGTGCCGCTTTGAGGCATATGGCTGGCATACACAATCGATCGAAGATGGTAATGACCTGGCAGCGATAGCGCTGGCGATAGAGGCCGCACGCGCCGAAACTAGACGACCTTCTATAATACTGGTGCATACGCATCTTGGATATGGATCACCCAACAAACAGGATTCATTCGAGGCACACGGCTCACCTCTCGGCACAGAAGAGTTGCGCCTGACCAAGCACAAACTTGGCTGGCCAGAAGATGCAATGTTTGAGATACCAGAGATGGCCCGTTTGCATTTTCTTGAAGCGACCATTTCCGGTGCACAAAGTGAAGCAACATGGCATGATCATTTTTCTGCCTATCAAACGATGTTCCCTGAACTGGCATTCGAGTTGCAACAACTGATGGAAAACGGCAGTGCTGCTTTACCAATAGGCTGGGATCAGGACATTCCGCAGTTCACGGCAGATGCCAAAGGTATGGCCACGCGTGTGGCCTCAGGCAAGGTCATGAATGCCATCGCGCCGCATCTTCCCGCTTTGATAGGCGGTTCTGCTGACCTCGACCCATCGACTCATACCGCACTAACAGGTTTTGGTGATTTCCAGCCTGCCGATCTGGACTCCAGCGACCACCAGGGTTCCAACGGCGGCGGCTGGCACGTTGCTGGTCGTAATCTGCACTTTGGTGTACGTGAACATGCAATGGGTGCCATCATAAACGGTATGGCTGCCCACGGTGGAAGTTTGCCATTTGCCGCGACTTTTCTGGTTTTCTCTGATTACATGCGTCCTGCGATACGCCTTGCCGCATTGATGAGTTTACACGTGGTATATGTTTTCACACATGACAGCATTGCGCTAGGCGAGGATGGTGCTACTCATCAACCGGTTGAGCAATTGGCGAATCTGCGCGCAGTTCCACGCCTTATTGTGATACGCCCGGCCGATGCCAATGAAACGGCAGTGGCCTGGCGAGTAGCGGTCGAAACTCCCGACCGGCCCGTGGCGCTGATATTGACGCGTCAGGACGTTCCCACTTTGGATCGAACAAAATTTTCCTCTGCCGACGGATTACGGTGTGGTGCTTACATTTTGGCCGAAGCCCCAAATGGTAAACCAGACATTATCCTCATTGCGAGCGGCTCAGAAGTCGCGCTGGTAGTGGCAGCGCAGAAGCAACTACTGAATCAGAATATTCAAGCTCGCATTGTTTCGATGCCAAGCTGGGAGCTGTTCGACGAACAGCCACGTGCTTACCGCGACGTGGTCTTGCCACCGGCATTAAAGATTAGACTCGCAGTCGAAGCAGGTGTGGCGCAAGGGTGGCATCGGTACGTGGGCGATCGAGGCGAGGTGCTCGCAGTAGATCATTTTGGCGCATCCGCAAGTGGCGACGTAGTGATGCGCGAATACGGCTTTTCTGTAGAAAATGTCTGTCGACGTGTAGCGGCGTTGCTACTCGAAGGAAATCTACTCTAGCCATCCACCCGTAAAATCTGCGCGCCGCAAACCTGCTTCAATGTATGGACAGTCTCGCATCAGGCGCCACGGTAGTCCGCTACGATAATTTTCCACCATCAGGATGATCGGACCCTGATCGATACCGAAATGCCAATGCGACACCCAACCGTGTGGGTTAAGTTTACTGGAAGGATAAGTGGCATTGTAGGTTGCCTTGAAACCATACGGATGACTGCCTGTCAAATCAAGCTGATATAAAAAGTAATCAATGGCTGGAAGTACAATCTCTGGAGCAAACGGCAACGACGCCACCACGGCCCATGGCGCAATTGTGCCATCGTCAGGGCCATGTGGTACCCCGCGTGCCACATAATCGAAAAACTCGCGTTTGACCCCGTCGAGCTCAATGATCGCTGGACCAGGGCCATCGCTAGCCGTAATACCCCAGCAACTATCATTATATCCTTTGAAGCCATGAGGATTGTCGATGGCATACCGTTGGTGAACTTAGGTTGCGCGTCGGCTGTTCTCGAAATAGTCGGTACCCTTGCTTCGCATGAACGCATCCTGGATACCTCGAAAATCTACCCAGATGTGCGACAACTGATGGGTGAACAAGGAGCCGGCGTATAGATAATCGATCCCGTAGCTGTGCTCCCATTGATAGGCAGACGACCAGGCAGTATAGCTGCTTGAAGGCAGTGGATTGGTTGGTGAACCTAGTCCAAGAATGTAAAGCAGCAGTGCCTCGTCATAACCCTTCCAGCGATATGGTAGAAACCCGCTTTCAGGCCTCCATCCGAGGGAAACTGCGGCGCCGTCTGCCTGCGACCACGGCCAGTCTGCTCGCAAATATAGTGCATCGGCTAACGAACGAATCTCGCTTTCGTCAGCCGTTGTTGCATCAAAATATTGACCAGCCATCAATGCACCGGCAAACAGAAACGCGCTATCAATAGTTGATAACTCACATTCCCAGGCACGCCGACCGGTTTGCATGTCCAGAAAATGATAGTAGAAACCCCTGTACCCGGTAGCGTCAGCCTCAGGGCCTTGCGGGCTGTTCCAGAAAAAGCGCAAAGTTGTCAAAACACGCTCAACTGCTGAATCCCTTGAAATAAAACCACGCTCAATTGCGACGGGATAGGCGGCCAATGCAAGGCCAACGGCTGCAATGCTGGCGGGCCAATCCGGCGCATTCTTGTCGATTACCAGTCCATTTTTGGGATTGGTTTCGTGCATGAAATAGCTAAAGGATTTGCGCTGAAGCAATTGCAACTCAGCTTCGGTAGATAGTTTCTTCTTAAGCACTTGAATTTTGACTAAATCGTTGTCCGTTGTGTTTCTATCTCACCTCGCTGGGGTTTCAAATCCCGTCGGTGGTTTTTACGCGTCATCTTTTCCTGACGCCAATACAGCATCCACAATCGCTTGCGCTTCTTTCACTATGCGCTGCAAATGGTCTTCACCACGAAAACTCTCTGCATAAATTTTATAGATGTCCTCAGTACCAGACGGGCGTGCCGCAAACCAGCCGCCTTCCGAGGTGACCTTTAAGCCACCAATCGCCACATCGTTGCCCGGTGCCTTGGTCAGGATACACTTAATTTTTTCACCAGCAAGCTCGGTACAGTGAAGCTGCTGCGGTGAGAGCTTCAGCAACATGGCTTTTTGCGCCGGTGTGGCGGACGCCTCAACCCTGTCAGCAACCGGGTCGCCGAATTCTTGTGTCAGCAAGCGATATTGTTCACCTGGGTCTCGTCCGGTATTCGCCATTATTTCTGCTGCAAGGAGTGCAGGCACCAGGCCGTCTTTATCTGTTGTCCAAACCGAACCATCGAGACGCAAGAAGGATGCACCAGCACTTTCTTCACCGCCGAAACCGAGTGAACCTTCGTACAGACCAGCGGAAAACCACTTGAAGCCAACCGGCACCTCAACCAGCTTACGTCCCAAACGGGCACACACACGATCAATCATCTGGCTGCTGACGACGGTCTTGCCGACGCCTGCGCCTTTCGACCATAGTGGACGATGCAGAAACAAATAATCAATGGCGACCGACAAATAGTGATTTGGCGGCATCAATCCTGCACCTGGCGTGACGATACCGTGCCTATCATGGTCAGTATCGCATGCGAAAGCAATGTCATAGCAATCCTTCAATCCTATCAGACGTTGCATGGCATATGGCGATGAAGGGTCCATACGTATACGCCCGTCCCAATCGACGCTCATGAAGCGAAAGCTTGGATCGACTTCGTCGCTGATTACACTCAGGTTCAAATTGTATTGCTCGCTAATTCTTGCCCAGTAATGCACGCCGGCGCCGCCGAGCGGATCAACTCCAAGACGAAGGTTTGCGCCGCGAATTGCCTTCATATCAATTATCTTGTCGAGATCGTCGACATAAGCGGCAAGGTAGTCGTATCTGTGCGTAGTGGCGGCATGCAGCGCTCTATCGAGGCGCATGCGTTTGACGCCTTTAAGCCCCTGTTCGAGAAAGCTGTTGGCTT
This sequence comes from Undibacterium sp. GrIS 1.8, assembly GCF_040544445.1. Taxonomy (NCBI): domain Bacteria; kingdom Pseudomonadati; phylum Pseudomonadota; class Betaproteobacteria; order Burkholderiales; family Oxalobacteraceae; genus Undibacterium; species Undibacterium sp. GrIS 1.8. Next base: position 25,364 of record NZ_JBEONQ010000042.1, read on the forward strand.
TCGCCTCAATCCAATTAGTGACATCGGCATCTGCCGGACCACCATTCGGTGGGTTGTACTTGAAGCCGCCATTGTCAGGCGGGTTATGTGACGGCGTGATCACTATTCCATCTGCCAGTCTCATCGTTCTGCCGCGATTATGCGTAAGAATCGCCAGCGAGATTGCGGGTGTGGGCGTGTATTCGTCTTGCTCGGCCAGCATGATTTCGACACCGTTCGCAGCAAGTACTTCTATCGCGTTAACATAAGCTGGTACCGACAGCGCATGGGTATCAACCCCAAGGAAAAGAGGACCGCTGATGCCCTGACCAGCGCGGTACTCGCAGATTGCCTGATTGATTGCGAGTACATGCCATTCATTAAAGCTGTTGTCGAAAGAAGAACCACGATGACCTGATGTACCAAATGCAATACGCTGTCCCGCCACGGCTGGATCTGGCACCGCGCTGTAGTAGGCTGTTACGAGTTTGGGAATATCCACCAGAATCGACGTTGGTGCCAGTTTGCCGGCCAATGGGCTAAGCTTCATCATGTTGATTTCCGCGAAGTCGCCGGTAACGCCTGATCAGGGCATTGGTGGAACTGTCGTGATCCAGCTTAGGCTCATTCGTGCTCTCAAGTTCAGGGATAATTCGTTGCGCCAGATCTTTTCCCAGTTCAACACCCCACTGATCGAAGGAGTCAATCTGCCAAATGGCTCCTTGGGTAAAGACACTATGCTCGTACAGTGCAACCAGTTGCCCCAGCGTTTCCGGACTCAGGCGTTCGGCCAGGATGGTATTAGTCGGTCGGTTTCCTTCGCAAATGAGATGTGGCACCTGCCATGAAGGGGTGTTTTTTCCCTCAACTTGTTCCTTTGTTTTACCAAATGCCAGCGCTTCTGTTTGCGCGAACAAATTGGCCAGCAACAAGTCATGATGGCGTCCCAAGGCGATAAGCGGTTGGCAGAAACCGATGAAATCACATGGTACCAGTCTGGTTCCCTGATGGATCAGTTGATAAAACGAATGCTGCCCATTCGTACCAGGTTCCCCCCAATAAATTGGCCCAGTAGCTACTTCGACGGGTTCACCGCTGAGCTTAACGTGCTTGCCATTACTTTCCATCGTCAGTTGCTGCAGGTAGGCAGGAAACCGCTTAAGGTAATGCTCGTAGGGCAGTGTGGCGATTGTCTCTGCGCCCAGAAAATTATTATTCCAAATCGCTAGAATGCCCATGAGTACAGGTAGATTCCGATCAAACGGTGCACTCCTGAAATGGCTATCCATAGCATGAAAACCGGCAAGCATGGCGCGAAAGTTTTCTGCGCCGATGGCAAGCATTGTTGACAGGCCTATTGCTGAATTCATCGAATAGCGGCCTCCCACCCAATCCCAGAAAATAAACATATTTGCCGTATCGATACCAAATTCCGCAACGCCTTCCGCATTAGTAGATACAGCGACAAAATGACGTTGAACTGCCTTCTCATCTTTTAACTTTGACAGACACCAAGTGCGGGCCGAATAGGCATTAGTCAGGGTTTCGAGTGTTGAGAATGTTTTTGAACAAATAATGAACAAGGTTTCTTCTGGATCGAGATCGCGAGTCGCCTCTGCAAAGTCTGTACCATCGACGTTGGAAATAAAGCGAAAACACATGTCCCTGCGACTATAGTGGCGCAACGCTTCATAAGCCATGACCGGGCCGAGATCTGAACCACCGATGCCGATATTAACTACATTGCGGATCACCCGGCCAGTATGACCAAGCCAGTCCCCGCTACGCACGCTTTCGCAGAAAGCCGCCATTTGATCCAGTACAGCATGTACCTGCGGTACTACGTCCACTCCCTCAGTCTCAATTCGTTCGCTTGCCAGTGCCCGTAATGCGACATGAAGCACGGCGCGCTTTTCGCTTACATTGATCTGCTGACCACTGAACATTGCCTCAATCCGTGTAGCCAAACCACATTCGTCGGCCAACTGCAGCAGCAGTTTGATAGTTTCTTCGGTAACGCGATTCTTTGAGTAATCGAGATAGAGGCCAGCGCCTTCAGCAGCTAATCGCTCGCCGCGCTGCGGGTCGTCTGCAAATAGTTGCCGCAAATGCAGATCGCGAATCTGTCGATGATGCACCTCTAGGCTATGCCAGGCAGGTTGATCGACAAGTAGCCTGCGGGGCGGAAATATTGTTTTTTTTAAGCTCATATGCGGCTGGAGCTGGTTTTGACAAAACTTTTACTCTTGCATGCAATCACCGCCATCAAATCGTTCCATGACTTATAGAAAGATTCGATCCCCTCATGTTGCAACTGAGTGGCAAGCGAATCAACGTCTACACCGGCATCCGCAAAAACGGCGAGTTTTTTTTCTGCATCACCGCCATTCGCGGGCATGCTGCCATTTACTTTGCCATGATCGGCAAAAGCGAGTAAGGTCTTTTCGGGAATGGTGTTGATCGTGTCGGGTGCAGCAAGTGCCTGAAGATACAGCGTATCGGATGCCGCAGCGTCCTTGGTGCCAGTGCTTGCCCAAAGCAGACGCTGCTCTTGAGCACCTGCGGCTCTGAGTTTTCGCCAACGTGGAGTGACTAGCAGTTCCCGGTAGGTACAGTAGATGCGTTCGGCTATAGCGATACCCAGACGATTGGCAAGATCGGCAGGCACTTTGTTCTTGACTGCCACATCCCAGCGGCTGACAAAAATTGAAGCAACGGAGCCGACCATGGGATCAAGTCCCGCAGCAATTCGTCTTTCGATACCACGCATATACGCATCTGCCGCTGCCAGATATTGCGCGCGCGAAAATAACAATGTGACGTTAACCGGGATAGCCGAAAAAATAGATTCTTCAATAGCAACGAGCCCTGCAGGCGTACCCGGAATCTTGATGAACAGGTTTTCTCGCTGCGCAAGTGCGTGCAACTGCGTTGCTTCGCGTATTGTGCCAGCAGCATCATTTGCCAGCAAAGGCGATACCTCCAGAGACACCCAGCCGTCGATACCAGCTGTTGCATCATGTATAGGACAAAACAAATCGGCTGCTTGCGTCAAATCTTCAAGCGCAAGGTCAAAGAACAGGGTTTCAATTGAACTGACGCTGAGCGATTTTTCGTGAATTGCTTCATCGTATAAATTCGTATCGCGGATAGCGTGGTGGAAAATTGTCGGATTGGAGGTAAGCCCGGTGATAGCCAGGTCATTCACGTAGTGCTGCAGAGTATCGTTTTCTAGCAAATCGCGTGTGATGTTGTCGAGCCAAAGGCTTTGTCCTAACTGGTGAAGTTGCTGTGCAGCGTTCATGGCGATTTCCTGTTCTCTTCAACATTACGCCGCAAGTTAGCGGCACCTGCTTACATTCCGCTTACTCGTCATTTGTCTATGACGGTGTTAGCACGACTCTTTTGAATATATGAGGTAAATTCAATGGCGTCAGTACGCCAGCAAACATAAATTGACTACAACTGACATAGACTCAGCACTCCCACCATATCAATCAGATTTCGAGGTGTTTCAGGAGTTCCTCCTCTTTCCGGCTTGACCAATTCAAGCTAAGATTTTACAAATGCCGCGAAACCGGAAATGACATCAAACAACTCCTCGTCGATGCCGCTTTGCCTCTGTTGATGAAAACTGCGGTTCAAATCGTCAAGTAATTCCTCAATATTTTTCTCTGCACGTTGCATCGCTGACAGACGGCTAGCATTTTCGCTCGCCAGGGATTGGGCACATGCCATGAACACAGTCACAAAAAGGTATTCGCGCACGAAGGCAAGCAGCGCTTCATTTTTTTGATTCATGATCTCAGGCAAATTCTTGGTGGGCCAATCAACGACGGCAAGATCGCGTCGCCAAACATCGTCAAATGGCAAAAGTCGTCGGCTAACTGGCGCATAAGTTGATCCAGAAATACGACGATTGTAGAATAGGTATATCTGTGTAACGGAACCCTGCTCACGTATGGCTTCAATTGCGATTAAGATCTCACCAACCAGAATCGAAATCGTGCTCGTTGAATTGGGCAATGAAAAGCTTCTTTCAGCAACCATCTTGGTTTCGGCTAATCGTGATTCAATGCGTTCGCCAACAGCCCATACCATTTTTTTCCCTGGTAGCAAGGCCAGGGTAGTGTCCACAAAGTCCACCATCACGTCGTTGAATTGACCGACAAGTCCCTGGTCAGAACCGAACACGATTGCGCCTATTCCGTCTGCTTTTTTTTGTAGAGTTGACGATGGAACAGCTGGTGCATTCTGACGAAGACAGGCAGTCAATCCCAATTGTACGGTTCGATAATAGTCGTCGAGCGAACGCAAGGCGTTTTCGTACTGTCCAATACTGGACGCAGCCACAGCCTTCATTGTACGCACTACGGATTGAAGATTTGCAGCGCTGTCAATTTTGTGGCGCAGACTTGTCATGGTATCGCTCATGGCAGCGTCTCGTCAGCAACCTTGGGTTTCAATTTCAATTTGTCGTTCTTTAATGCATTTACTTTTTCGTTTTCCAATTCTTGCAATTTTTTTGTTTTTGATTCATTACTGTCTGGCACAGTTTGAAATTCAATGAGTGCTGTACGAGCTATTTGGAGTATACAGGCCCTATCCTCTCCGCTCAAAGTATCTGCACTTTCAAATCGTGCGCTTACGGCTGAGGGCAGGCTTGGAGCTGCCATGCGAACGGCATGCTCTGCGTCATTCATACGGTTAAGCGGGACAGTATCAAACAGCTTGCCGGTCAAGGCAAGTAACACAGCGATTTGTGAAGACACTGAAACTGGTGCAGACTCGGGCTGTTTGAGGCAAGCGCGAATCCGTAATCCGTGCTCAATAATTGCCGATGTGTTTTCATCAAGCTGAGCACCAAACCTGGCGAAGGTTTCTAGCTCCTCAAACTGGGCATAAGCGAGTTTGAGATCACCTGCTACCGCCCGGTAGGCAGCACTCTGCGCTTTGCCCCCAACTCTGGAAACCGATTTTCCTACGTCGACAGCAGGAAGAATACCTAATTCAAATAGTGAAGGCGACAAGTAAATTTGACCATCCGTAATCGAAATCAGATTGGTCGGAATATAAGCTGAGATATTTTGCGCCTGGGTTTCAATAATGGGCATTGCAGTGAGAGAACCACCTCCCCGTTTTTCGCAAAGATGCGTGGCGCGCTCAAGCAGTCGCGAATGAATGTAGAAAATATCGCCTGGAAACGCCTCGCGTCCAGGTGGTCGGCGTAGTAGAAGAGACAGTTCGCGGTAGGCCCGCGCATGCAATGTGAGATCATCATATACAATCAGCACATCGCGTCCAACCTCCATAAAATACTCTGCGATACTGGTCGCCGCATAGGGCGCGATGTAGGTAAGACCGGGCGGGTCGTTTCCATCTGTCACGACGACAACCGTGTAATCCAGTGCATCTTTTCCCCTCAACGTAGCCACTGTCTTTGCTACAGCAGAGGCACGCTGACCAATCGCGCAATATACACAAACTACATTCTTTCCCAACTGGTTGAGAATAGTGTCGATAGCAATTGCTGTCTTCCCTGTTTGTCTATCACCAAGTATTAGTTCGCGCTGGCCAAGTCCAATCGGTATGAGCGCGTCTATCACCTTCAAGCCCGTTTGCAGAGGTACAGTCACCGAAGCACGGTCCATGATGGCAGCTGCAGCCCGCTCGATTGGTAATCGTTGACTAGAAACCACTGCACCGTTACCATCAAGTGGCCGCCCAAGTGGATCAATGACGCGCCCCAGCAAACCATCTCCGACAGCTACGTCCATGACGCGGCCGGTGCGTTCGACGTCATCACCCGCATGTAATTGCCAATAGTCGCCTAGCAGCACAATACCTATTTCATCCTCGTCGACGTTGAATGCAATACCGTACACGTCACTTTGAAATTTCACCAGCTCTTCATAGCCGACACCAAGAAGACCCGAAACATGGGCTACACCATTGGAAACGCTGGTGATTAAGCCCATTTCTCGCGGGACAAGTTGCTGCGTGAAAGCGTCCCGCCCCACAATTAGTCCGGAAAATGCCTGATCGAAAGCCACTTTTAACTGATTGGGCAACGCGCTCATTTTTTCGCCTCGCCCAAAGCCACTGAATGCTCGGCTGAGGGTTCAGGTATCGCAACTTCAGCGGTGACCTCCAGTTTAGATTGCGTTATCACAGATGCAGCGATGCTATTTTCCATTTGGTCGATATAGTCAACCATATTCCATGAGATTCTCTGACCATGGATGCTTAATTCAATCCCACTGATCAATTTTGGCGCGGTCTCAAAATGGACGTTCACGGTGGAATTCAATAGCGCATTGAGTTCCATTTGCAGTGCAGTTTCTTGCACCTTTGGCAGATCGAAGGCGCTGCGCACACGTACCGGATCGGATATGCCTTTCATTGCGACGACCAGACTGGCTCTGTCCCCGTCGTTAAGTGCGCGCAGGCGGTGCAAGAACATCTCGGTTATGCGTTCCTCCAGCTTCGTATCTGCGAGATCGATCAGCGTTTTTCGAGTGATGGCAAAAACTTCCTCGTGAGTACGACGAATGATCTCCTCATGCAGATTATGTTCTTCACTTTCCATTTGTAATTGTTGCTTGGTATGCAAAGCTTCTGCCGTCGCCCGCGCGGCGTCGATCAAACGCAGACGTTCAGTATTCGCATCATTTGTGGCCTGCTCAAGTAGCTCTGACCGTTGCTGGTCGAACGAGGCGTTCTTTTTCTGAAACTCATCCTGTTCCGCCAGAGCATCGACTCGTTTTGCGTTAGCATCAGCCAGTTCTTTTGCGATGCTTGCCTCTCGCCCATCAATGGCATCCAAGATGGGTTTATACAGAAACCGTTTCAGCAACCAAACCAAAACCAGGAAGTTGAGTGTTTGTGCACCGACGGTGAACCAATCAATCAGCATGACTATTTCCCAGCAACATGGGCGATCACAGTGTTCCAGAATGGATTAGCGAAAATGAGTATCATCGACACAACAAAGCAATAAATCGCAGTGGACTCAATCATTGCCAGACCGACAAACAAGGTGCGTGTGATGGTGGCAGAAGCATCGGGCTGTTGCGCCAGCGCTGTAAGTGCAGTGGCAACCGCTCTACCCTCAGCCAATGCCGGTCCCAGGCAACCGAATCCGGTGGTGAGGCCAGCGATGACAATTGATGCCACTGCGATAATGGTCATACTATCCATGGTAGTTCCTTCTTTTACTTGCTTTAATCATTGGCATCCACCATAGGTGGCAGAAGTGGGTCAACCTTTGGCGCAATCTTGCGCTTGCGAACACGTGTGGCGGCGGCGATGTAAACCGCAGCCAGAATAAAGAAAATGTAGGCTTGCACCATACCGGTAAGTAGGCCCAATGCAGTCATCACGATCGGGAACAGAAAAGGTGTGATAGTGAGTAAAATAGCGACAATCATCGCTCCACTCATCATGTTGCCAAACAGGCGGACAGCCAACGCCAACGTGCGCGACAGCTCACTGATGAGATTGAACGGTAGCATGATGATGGTCGGCTCTATATAGGATTTCAGATAGCCGACGATTCCTTGGTCCTCGATACCGAACATAGGCACTGCCACAAGCACGCATAGAGCCAGTGCTGTCGTAGTTGAGAGTGAACCCGTCGGTGGTTCGTAGCCCGGAATGATCGTACACAAGCTAGCAGTCGCAACGAACAGGAACAAAGTCCCCAAAAAACCGATATATTTCCTCGGATTACGCAGGCCAACGTCCACGATTTGCTTGTTGATGGTGGTAATAATGATTTCAAGCAGATTTTGCCAGCGCGACCGCCGCATGTCGATAGACAATCTGCGGGTGATGTATTTTGAACCAACTACCAATATCAACATCACCCCCCATGTATACGCAATGGTGGCATTGATCTTGAGAACACCATATTGCCAGAAGATCATTTCATCAGGACTAAGTCGCACGATTGGACTTCTCCACTGGTTGAGTAAGCGAAACAATAGTTGATCGCGTAAAGTACATCACCAAGGTGCGTGCCATGAGAAATCCTAGTACACATGCCAGCAGCCTCTGCCAGTGACCGTTCGTCACAAAATGAAAACCAATCAAAGTAATAGCCATGCGCAGCAGCAAGCTGACTGAAAGCCATATTACTGACCGTGTCGATGCCATAGCGTGGCGAACAGTCCACCAAAGGCCACCAAAAAAGAAACCGCCGAAACCGACGCCAGCTATCAATGCAATTGCCAGTGACAAGATATCATTCATCGCCAGCCTCATCTTCCTCCCGCATTGCCATCTCCTCCTTAGCGACCCAGTGCCACGCGTTGAAACAACCAAGCACCAGACCAGCCACAAGTAACGCTAAGGTCCATGAGCGCCCATCTGGATTGCGCTGATCTAACCAGTGTCCCAACGCCGCACCTAGTAGCGTGGGAACAACTATTGACCAGCCGATCAATCCCATCATACCCATACCAAACCAGACACCCTGATTCTTGTTGCCACTCGCCTTGAGCTTGCGTCGTGCTTTCGCACCAACCTCGTCGGCCAGAGTTGGCGGTACTTTAATTATTTTTCCGGGTTCATTATTCATGGTGAAAATTGGCAAAGCCTCGCAAGAATCCAGTCTCCAATTTCGCCATGACTGTGCGCACATTTTGCTCGCGTACACCCACGGTCAAAAATTCCCGCTCAACAGCATCTCGTAATTGCGCAAGATCGGTTCCACCTATTGCCTGGCGCACCGACACAAGGACATTCGTGCCAGCCTTGACCAGCACGCCTTGATCGACTGCCACAAAGACCTCGCCATCGGCTAAGGTTTCGTAGATGAATATCCCTGGCGCCAGCGCTACAACACAATCGAGTCGATGTGGAAGAAGCCCAAATGAACCCTCTGGCATCTGAGCCACAATGCGCATGACGCTTGTGGTGTCGACGAATATCTTGAACGGTAAAAGGATCTTGAGATTCATGCTGTGGTCGCCACATCAGATTCACCTTCGGCCGTCGATTTTGATGCCAAGCCAGGATGCAGGTGTGGTACTGTCACGACTGGCTTATCTACTTTCTGATTTGCAATTGCTTCTTCTATCGCACCGATCATATATAGCGAACTTTCAGGCATGTCTTTGAATTCGTCACGTAAAATCCGTTCACATCCATCCAACGCATCTTTCAAGCTCACCAATTTCCCTTGATGGCCGGTAAATTGTTCGGTCGTAAAAAATGGTTGCGTGAGGAAACGTTCCAGGCGACGTGCGCGGGCAACAACCTTTCGGTCTTCTGGCGAAAGCTGCTCGAGACCAAGCATCGCAATGATGTCCTTGAGTTCCGCATACTGCGCAAATGTGCGTCGGATTTCTTGTGCCAATGCGTAGTGTCGTTCGCCTATAATCCCGGGTGTCGCCATCTTGGAACTCGACTGCAGGGGATCGATGGCTGGAAACAGGCCTTCGCTGGCCCGCTTGCGCGACAGTACAATAGAGGCAGACAGATGTGAAAATGTATGCACCGCGGCAGGATCGGTGAAATCGTCAGCAGGTACATACACTGCTTGAATAGATGTAATGGCACCGCCATCCGTGTTGGCTATGCGCTCCTCCAGGCTTGACAACTCCGTCCCCATGGTCGGCTGATAACCCAAGCGCGAAGGCATCTGCCCCATCAGACCTGATACTTCCGAACCAGCTTGGATGAACCGGAAAATATTATCGATCAACAGAAGTACATCACGGTGTTCGTCATCCCGAAAATATTCGGCCATCGTCAACGCTGCATGACCTACACGAAAACGACTACCCGGCGGTTCATTCATCTGGCTGAATATCATGGTCATGTTGGGCAGTACGCCAGCTTCTTTCATATCGTGGTAAAGCTCCTGGCCTTCGCGGCAACGTTCGCCAATTCCACAAAAAATGCTGACACCGTCCTGGTGGCCGACCATGTTGTGAATCATTTCAGTAAGCATGACTGTTTTACCAACGCCCGCTCCGCCGAACAAACCGGTCTTTCCCCCTCGCTCAAGCGGCACCAGCACGTCAATGAGCTTGATGCCAGTCGCAAAAATTTCGGATTTATTTGACCTACCGGCCAGCGGCGGCGGTGCCCGATGCACTGATCTCCATTGCACATCCAAGGGCGCGGGCTGGCCATCAATCGCATTGCCGAACACGTCAAACATACGGGAGAGAATATTTTTTCCAACTGGTACCTTTAATGGCCCACCAGTGTCTTTCACCTCCATACCGCGAGCCAAACCTTGGGTGGGAGTCAACGCAATTGTACGAACATGGGTCGCACTGGGCTGGGTCAGCACTTCGAGAATGATGCGCCCTTCATTTGCATGAAGAACTGTATGGATCGGTGGCAGGAGGCTATCAAAACGAACGTCCACTACACTACCATGAACCGAGATTACAGTTCCCCGATTGATGGATCGCATTTCCTCCAAATTCTTCGCCATGTTTTCAGTTAGATGCATTTCGGCATTCACAGGAATGTTGTTTCGATAAAGCGAAAAAGTCTGTTATCTGTTATGAATGGTAGCGACACAGGTGCGGTCAATGCTTGTTGCCCACGTTTCGTATAACTATAATGTCAAAATCTATGAGACCTGTCTGTGCGTTGTAGCACAGTTATCTTCAAAGCTCGCTGCTCTATACTAGGGGCTGTTAACAATCAAGCGATCCAGATGTAAGCGCAAACGAAGTTAAGGAAAGACAAGTAGTTACGAGCCAGTTTTTCATAGCGTGTTGCGATGCGTCGGAATTGCTTGATTCGATTAAAAAAACGTTCGACCAAGTTACCGTCTTTATACAGATGCCGATCAAAGTCGCGCTGAACCACGCGATTGCGCTTGGACGGAATGACTGCTGTCGCACCGCTGGCGTGAATGCTGTCAATCAGATCGTTGGCATCGTAGCCCTTGTCGCCCAGTACCGCATCGGTTTTCAAACCTTCCTGCAGCGGTTTGGCTTGCGTAATATCGGCCACCTCGCCACCAGTCAACAGTCAGCGCACTAGATTGCCGTGCGCATCGACAACCGCGTGAATTTTGCTGGTCCATCCACCACGCGAGCGACCTATCGCTTGATACCCTTCTTTTTTTGGGCGCCAGCCGCATGTTGGTGCGCACGTACAGCCGTACTGTCGATCATCAGCATTTCCAAAGCACGATCACCACTGACGGCTTCGATCAAGCGCTGCCATACACCCGACTCACTCCAGCGCTTGAACCTCATGTACGTCGTGTGCCAATTGCCCAATTCAGACTGCAAGTCCCGCCACGGCGAACCCGTACGTACGATTCAGAGCACCACTTCAAAAAATAGACGATTATCCTGCGCGATCGCCCCGGGATCGCTCGGCTTGCCCGGCAATAGCGGGGATAATTTCTCCCATTGGTCATCGCCCAATAGTTTCCTGATCTCTTGCATCTTCGGTACTCAGTTATTCAAATACCGAATGTAGACACATTTTATTGATTGTTAACAGGCCATAAGCATCTCGACGGAACTTAACATTGGTTGAGGTCACATCGGCCGCGGGGATTAATCAGATACAGACGCACCGACTGGTGCAGTTGAAGTTACTGGTGTTGGCGCGCACCGAATATTTACATTACTGGCTCAGATTGGTTATCAAGCGATTAATTCGCTGCTAATGTCCAACCATGTTAAGAGACTAGATTTGGGTGCTTTCGATAACTGAATAAAAATAGCTCCCATATCCTAGCCAATACCTGTGTGCAGTGTTTATTCGATATTGCGTGCGATACCGCACTGTTAAATCCGATTTGCAGACATACAGTGGAACGTACGGTGATCGGGCGAACGCTCAGTCATTTCATCCCGTCTTTCGGTTCGTCGACTTCTCCCACTTAGGAAAATACACCATGACACATACCAACGAAGCGAGTGTTCTACACAAACAGGCTGCCAGCGATCACGAGGCAGCTGCAATGCACCACCACAAAGCAGCTGAATGCCACGACCAAAACAAGGTGAGTGACGCCAAGACCAGTTCAAAGACTGCAATGGACTGCTGCAACACCGCACAAAAGCATACAAAAACCGCCTGCGACTGTTCTGCGAAGTAATTTGTTTAGAAGGCGGTCGTTGATGAAGCCACTCGCGGTATGACGAGCAATGTACTTAGTTCAGACCGCTAGTTCGAGAATCCGGAAGTTCTAAATTTTGCTGAATCGAGATTGAATATGAAAAACTGGACTACTTTGTTAATTGTGATCGCGCCGCTGGACAACGTAGAGGCGCGTTGGCGTAGGGTTCAATGATGCAGGGCAGCATGTGGGACGGTGGCTGGATGGGTGGATACGTTAGCCCATGGGGTGCAATATGTCTAGTTGCAGTCATCGCTGTCTTCGCGTTGTGGATCATCATTCAGCGCAAGGGCAAGTAATTAATAGATCGTCGTCTACCGCCTACCTGAGAGTGAACCCATGAATCCAATTTCTGCTCCGATTAAAGACCCTGTGTGCGGCATGGACGTGACAGACAAGTCTCAGCATCACATTGACCACGAGGGGCAACCCTACTATTTTTGCAGTGCCAAGTGCCAGGACAAGTTCGCCGCCGATCCACAGCGATATAAGGTTCCAGCGTTAGCGGTTAGAGCGGTTCCAAAGCTGGTTGCTGCCACGCCGAACACGATCTACACATGCCCGATGCACCCCGAAGTACGCCAGGACCACCCTGGCAACTGTCCAAAATGCGGCATGACGCTAGAGCCTGAACTGCCCGCGCTGGAGGGAGATGACAATCCTGAGCTTCGTGACTTCTCACGTCGATTCTGGTGGACGCTGCCGTTGACAGTCATCGTATTCGTGCTGGCTATGTTCGGTCATCTTTTACATTTGATGGATATGGTCACTCAGAGCTGGGTTGAAATGGTTCTAGCGGTACCGGTCGTATTGTGGGCCGGCTGGCCCTTCTTTGTTCGCGGATGGCAGTCTGTACTGAATCGAAGTCTGAACATGTGGACATTGATTAGCTTAGGGACTGGTGCCGCGTTTATTTATAGCGTAGTCGCCACGGTCGAACCCCAGTTATTTCCAACATCTTTCATTTCCATGGGACGCGTAGCGGTGTATTTTGAAGCTGCGGCGGTGATCATTTCGCTCACCCTGATGGGGCAACTGTTGGAGCTCAAGGCCAGGTCCCAGACCTCGGCGGCGATCAAGTCTTTGCTTGGCTTGAGTCCCAAGACAGCGCGCCGCATCCGCGCAGATGGCGGCGAGGAAGACGTGCCCCTGAGCGATGTCCACGTGGGCGACTCGCTGCGAGTTCGCCCTGGCGAAAAGGTCCCCGTGGACGGAGCCGTTACTGATGGCGGCAGCGCCGTCGATGAATCAATGATCACAGGCGAGCCCGTGCCCGTAAGCAAACGGGTGGGCGACAAGGTGATTGGTGCAACGCTCAATACCAGCGGCGCTTTGGTCATTCGCGCCGAAAAAGTGGGGGCCGAGACGGTGCTGTCCCAGATTGTACAGATGGTGGCACAAGCTCAGCGTTCCAAGGCACCGATGCAGCGAATGGCAGATGTCGTGGCTGGTTACTTTGTCGCTACAGTCTTGGCCATATCCGCTCTGACTTTCATCGCATGGGGATTTTTTGGACCTGAGCCGAGCTGGGTCTTCGGATTAGTCAACGCAGTAGCGGTTCTAATCATCGCTTGCCCCTGCGCATTGGGGCTGGCCACGCCAATGTCCATCATGGTCGCTACTGGTCTAGGAGCCACCCGCGGTGTGCTGTTTCGCGATGCCGCAGCGATCGAGAACCTGCGCAAGGTTGATACGCTCATCATTGACAAGACAGGCACGCTGACGGAAGGCCACCCCGTATTTGATCGAACGGTTCCGGCGGTTGGATTTGAAGCGGACGAGGTTCTTCGTCTGGCTGCGAGCTTGGACCAAGGTAGTGAACACCCGCTCGCCAATGCTATTGTGCAGGCTGCTCACGAGCGTGGCTTAAAACTAGACAAGTCAGAAAACTTTGAGTCTGCATCAGGCATAGGAGTGCGCGCTCAAGTTGCAGGGCATCAGCTTGCACTTGGTAACAGCGCGTTCATGCAGCAGGTCAACGTTTCGGTCTCACCGATGATGACCCAGGCAGAAGGCATGCGTGGTGAAGGCGCAAGCGTGATGTTTCTTGCGGTCGATGGGAAGCTGGCTGGGTTGCTGGTAGTGTCTGACCCAATCAAGAAGAGCACACCCGAAGCCTTGGCTACCTTGAAGGCGGCCGGCCTTCGCATTGTGATGGCCACAGGAGATGGCCTAACAACAGCCAAAGCCGTTGGTGCTCGCTTGGGCATCGACGAAGTGCATGGTGAAGTCAAACCTGCCGACAAGTTAATCCTCGTCGAGAAATTGCAAAAAGAAGGACGTATCGTGGCGATGGCCGGAGACGGCATCAACGATGCTCCGGCGCTGGCCAAAGCGGATGTCGGCGTTGCCATGGGCACAGGGACGGACGTGGCAATGAACAGTGCCCAGCTCACTTTAATCAAGGGCGACTTGCGCGCTTTGGCAACTGCGCGTTTACTTTCCGAAGCGTCGGTGACCAACATGAAGCAGAATCTCTGGTTCGCTCTGCTCTACAACGCGCTAGCGATTCCGATTGCGGCGGGAGTCCTGTATCCAATGACTGGGTGGCTGCTGTCCCCCATGATAGCAGCGCTGACTATGAGCTTTAGCTCGGTCTCGGTCATTGGCAATGCTCTGCGCCTAAAACACACAGAACTGGCTTACTCTCGATAACCGTGAATACCTAAAAGCCATACAGATATGTTGATTTGCATCTGAAACAGTCCCATCACTTCATACCTTACAGTTCCGGTCAGCGGCAACACACAAATATATTAGATTAACCGTTTTCCATGTTAAATATGGCTTTTAAACTCAACCCTGTCAAACAGCGTCGTAAATTTTCCAGTTGTCAGCGCGGGGCGTTTCCAGAGAGATTCACAGAAGCCCTTGCGGCTATTGGATCGACGAAAATTACCTGGACGCTGAATTTCAATTGAAGTGGAAAATTCTCTGCGCTGTTTAACAACCAAGGGATTTACGCCGGATGACATGGCGCAGCGCACACCGGAAATGCAACGCTTGCAAAAGCGGGGAGAAAATATTTACTACACGCCACTGTCTGAATCGAAGCACCATATTTTGATTGACGACATGAACCGCGCCAAGCTCGATAAGTTCATTGCAGATGGCTACAAACCAGCGGTTATACTGGAAAGCAGTCCTGGAAATTACCAGGCAATCGTGACAGTGCCAAAGCTCGGAACTGCCCATGATCGTGATGTGGGCAACCGACTCAGTGACCGACTGAACAAGGAATACGGCGACCCGAAATTATCGGGCTGCATCCACCCGCACCGCGCACCATCGTATCAGAATCGCAAGCTGAAACACCGGCGCGACGATGGTACTTTTCCAGAGGTGAAATTACTCAAGGCGGAAAAGCGCGAGTGTGACAAGACACTGCATGTATCCCGCGAGATTGATGCGGAATATCAGAAGTTGGCACAGCAAAAAACGCAGCAAAAAGAGCGCGAACCAAAAGCGGAAATCAAGATTGACGCGCCAGCCGGTGGCGTGGCGCAAGCCTACCAAAAACACTATGAGGATGTGATTGCTCGACAGCGTGGCGGGGCGATTGACCTATCGCGCGTGGACTCGATGATTGCGGTTCGCCTGCGCGTCACAGGCTATCAGCAAGGCGAGATTGCAAATGTGGTAAAGCAGTGCGCACCGGCCACCAGACCGAAGGAAGAAGCCCGTGACTGGAACGACTACGCGCAGCGCACCGCCCGCTATGCCTACAGCGCCGCAGGCGACCGTCAAGCTACCGAGCTTGGCAAGTACCGCCAGCAGTGGGAGAAGCTGGAAGGGCGTGAGCCAGTTAAGCTGCTACAGAAGAAGCAAGAAATTGTGCAGGAAGTGCAGGAGAAGGCGCAGAAGATCGAGCGGGACAACGCACCGAGTATGAGTCGCTAGCATTCGTGGCTTGTTTGAGCTACAATAAAACTTATTCATAGGAGATTAATCATGGCTGCAACGGCATTTGTCCGGGCGCGGATAGACGAAACGCTAAAAAACGAAGCCGCTGCCGTGCTGGCTGGTATGGGGCTTACTGTGTCTGACGTGGTGCGTATTGCGTTGACCAAAATTGCCAAGGAAAAGGCATTGCCGTTCGATATGCGCACGCCCAACAAAACGACGGCAATAACATTGGTAAAGAGCGAGCGCGGTGAAGATGTGTACCACGCTAAAGATGCTGATGATCTGTTTGGACAGCTTGGTATTTAATGCGTCAGCCTGACTATTCCGGCCAGTTCAAACGCGACGTGAAGCAGTCGCAAAAACGTGGCAAGGATATGTGTCAAACAGCGTCGTAAATTTTCCAGTTGTCAGCGCGGGGCGTTTCCAGAGAGATTCACAGAAGCCCTTGCGGCTATTGGATCGACGAAAATTACCTGGACGCTGAATTTCAATTGAAGTGGAAAATTCTCTGCGCTGTTTAACACCCATTAGTCGATGGCTTAGCTTCGGCAAATCGGATCACTGCTCTTGCTCCATGAATCAATAGTGTGCGTAAATAAGTGTCGCCCCGTTTGCTGATGCCTAGAAGCACTGATTTGCCACCACTGGAGTGCTGTCGCGGAACAAGCCCTAGCCATGCAGCTAGCTGACGCCCGTTATCGAAGTTCTTAGCATCGCCAATTGATGCCACCAATGCCGTGGCAGTGATGGGACCTATTCCTGGGATTTCAGCAAGCTTTCTACTCGTCTCTGAAGAGCGGTGCCATTGCTGAATTTTTTCATCCATCTCATCGACCTGTTTATCAATGTCTTT
>NZ_JBEONQ010000043.1:0-37761 GCF_040544445.1 Undibacterium sp. GrIS 1.8
GGCATACACGAGCAATATGTGAAATGCGATTACCAGCCCTATCCCGAACACCTTCTTGCCCGGCTCTTGCTGGTGATTTGAAAAATCCATACCTACCATCCTCCTGTTACCACATTTACAAAAATATGCTCCTCTGAATTTAATGCTTAATTAAATGCAAAAAACAGAGTCGAGACCACATTACGAATTATTATGCACTACTATGACTTCTAAACTGCTAACAAACTATGCATCACTTATTTTTCGCTAGCGACGAATTAGTTTGTGCTTTAAAAAACGAAGAGCATCGTTCATTTTTTCAAAATTTGCAAGCATCAGAGTAGACTTATCAAATCTGATATCAGCTATTTTTATGATCATTGAAACTTTTGCTACGAATGCAAAACACACACTTTAAAAAATCAATAGTGTAGCAAAATTACAAATTTAATTATTATTAAACCAGCTCATAAAATTAATTACCTAGTGGGAATAAATTAAGATGTAATTTTATTACAGAAATAAAAGAGTAAAATAACTCATTTTTTAGAAGAATACCACGTCTAATCGAAAAAAAAGCTCATTTATATCGATATAAAGGCGTTTGCATTACGATAGGTCGAATATCCATCCGAATATTCATTACCGTATAAGCGTCAGAGCCTAGCGCGCTAGAAAAGTAACCCTTACTTTCGGCAGTCTTACTGAACGTAAATTCAAATCCAGCTTCTGCATTTGGAGCTTCCGGATCACCAAAAGCAAGCGCTTTTGTCTGAAGTTGCTTATTATCAATTAAATCCTGCATCAAATCTACTATTGTCGTGTTTCCTAATATGTCTGGATAAAATTTCTTCTCTACATTGTAAGGATTTGCAGGATCTACTACTCCTTTTTGCTTTTCTTTTGAAGTGATTAAAACCTTCGTTTGCAGGTTATAACGATCGCCACGATCCAGATAACTTATTTTTACGTTAGTGATATTAAATGCATTCAATTGAGCGTCGGATATTGCCTCGCTAAGATCCATCAGTATTGCGCCTTTATATCCCAGGATTTCGATATCTGCCCTACCCCGCACAATCATGGCGGTATTTTCATCAATCCCCAAACCTAGTTTGTAATTTTTTTTCAGCATTAACGGGATCATCCGCGCAAACCTGCCGCGAATAATCAAATGCTGATCAACAAACACTTGGTCGCCAATAAATCCAAGGCCAGGTGCGATTTCTTTTCCCTCATTTACGCCAAACTGCAAAGTAGGTAAAACGGCCTTGGCGTCATAAAACATCGTGCTACTCATAATTGCCGCTCCGGCGCTAGAACCAGCAATGACGCCCCCTCGGTGATACACATCCCAAATAGCCTCTAATGCTGCGCTCTTGGTACCATCTGGCTTAACTAAAGCTTGCGTGATTCGCCCTTGATCTCCACCAGAAAAATAGACTCCGCCAGCGGCACGAATTTGTGAGGCTACTGATGGATCATTCGCGACCTTTTGATAATCTGACCCCTTGAGCCTGATCGCTAACGGCACCACAAATGCGCGGGCACCATAACGGTTTAAGGTATCTGCTATATTTTTCCCCGCATTTTCGGGATTGGCAGCAGCAGCCGGGATCACTGCAATTTTGGCGCCCTTGCCACCACTTAAAGCGACTATTTTTCCCCACACTACAGCATTATCAGTGCGCAAAGCACCGCCAATAATCACCAGCGTGCCTGCTGCCTCCGGCTGGGCTGGGTCTAGCCTGGTTTGGGCATGCACCATACCAAAAGTAAGAATAAAGAAAACAATACTGATGCGTTTACATTGACGCAAAAAAAATAACAACAAATTACTCATGAGAATAAATCCACTGAAAAATCATCTAGCGATACATCGCTGCGTCATACGTCATAAAGATAGAAAAATGGGGAGGCATACAGCATGCCACCCCACTTTTAAATATGACTTAATGTTATTTAAAAGCGTAATTCACTGAAGCATAAAAGAAGCGTCCACGTGGATCCGTGTAACTAGGATCATAGCCCGCTAAGAAGCTATACACCTGGTTAGAGCGCGGCGGATTGGTATCTAACAAGTTTTTGATACCTACCCGGAAGCTGGTCGCATTAGACAACTTATAGCTACCACTCATATCCCACAATGCATACGAACCAACACGACGTACCGAACCATCTGGATTAGGATTTTGATCTTGATAGCCTTGATAGAACGTCTGCTGCACAGTAGCACCCCAAGGACCGCGATCAAAATCAAACGTCAAGGTATGACGCCAGCGTTGAACTACTTGAGTATCCGTGAACACGCCAACACCATTGATTTCTGGACTCGCGTTAGTAGTTTTAGTTTTGTAATCGAATACATAAGTGCCGTTTAAAGACACAGCAAACTTACCGATATCGTTTGCAGGCAAACGCCAGTTCACATTCAGATCTATTCCTGAGGTATCTAAGGTACCGATGTTATGCGTACGGCCATCGACCGACACAATCGCACCAGGAATCCCAGGCAAAGTTGGGTCAGCAGCAGCGCGCACCACATATGCCGAGTTATGCGTAGGATCACTAAAATAAGCGCCCTCGTTAGCTAACAAAGTATCGGACTTCTGAATGCGCCAGTAATCAATCGAGGTCGTCAAAGTACGCATAGGCTCAAACACAAAACCAAACGAGTATTGCTTGGATGTTTCTGGTTTCAAATCAGCGGTACCGCCTTTGATCAGATTAGGCTGGATACCACAGTAATCAGGATTTTTTGTGTTATCAATCGCCCCGACTTTGATACATCCCAAAGGATCGTTATACACACCACTGGTTTGCCCTACACGTGCCGGCTCATGCAAATCAGTCAGGGTCGGTGCGCGGAAACCAGTGCCATAAGAACCACGGAAAATGATTTCTTTAGTTGGATTCCAGCGGATACCGACTTTAGGATTTGTGGTTCCACCGACGTCGTTATAACGATCATGACGGAGTGCGAATTGTGTCTCCACATTTTTTAATACTGGGAAATTAAACTCAGCATAAATCGCCTTCACGTCACGGTCACCACCATAGGCAGCCGCAGCACCATCACCACGGATTTCACCCGCAGCCAATAAAGCAGAAGGAGTGAAGTCTAATTTTTCACGGCGATATTCTGCACCAACTGCAACTGCGGCTTTACCACCCGCCATATCAAACAATTCACGTGATGCTTTGGCATCTAAGGAATCGGTCGTACCACGCGAATGACGCGCCGCATCACTAATTTTTGCAGCATTTAACAGTGCCAGGCCATCGGCACCAGAAGGTCCAAACGGATTAATTTTTCCGCTCAGAAATGCAGCATTAAACAAGGAGGTACGAACATATCCATTGACGTATTTATCATCGACAGTGCTAACGCTATGGTTCAATGCGGTGTCGTAATCCCAACCGGCAACGCTACCTTTAGCGCCCAATACGATACGCTGTGCAACGGCATCGACTTCATTCGTACGCGGACCTGCCTCGCTCAAACGCAAACCTACGCGCAAAGGGGTTTGATTAGTGGTGATTAAACTGCTTGGATAATAAATCCCACCCGCGCTTGGTAATGGATAATTAAGATCGCTGACCGTCAAAGGACTGATACGGTAGGTAGTCTTGGTATCGCTGTGCAATACCTCTGCGAATAAAGTCGTGTCGTCATTCAAGGCATACTGGCCGCGCGACAACAGAGAAAAACGTTTGGATTCAGGGAAAATCTCTGTGTCGTGCATATAGTCATACAAACAGGCCTGACTACCGACAAAACTACCTGGCGCATACACTGTTGATGGCGGATTACAGTTTGGCGCGCTTGGGTTTAAGCGTGAGCCAGTTGCACTGCCGCTTGCTTTAGTACGACGCACGTTTGCCGGATAAGTATTAGAGCTGCTGACGTCCAGATTAATATCTGGTTGGTAGGCAGAACCGATCCAGTCTCTTTGTGTAGAACGTAGACTTTGACTATCTTGCACGTTCACCACGGCCATAACGTTGTAGCGATCTTTAGTCAGGTCACCCAAACCGCCTGATAAGGTCACAATATTTTTACCTGCACCACCATGTTGGGTACCACCGGTATAAGCAGAGACCTCAGCGCCCTGATAATCAGGACGCGTGATAAAGTTAATGACGCCACCAATCGCATCCGTACCATAAATTGCGGATGCACCATCCTTCAACACCTCAACGCGAGAAATCGCTGCAGCGGGGATGGAATTTAAATCGACACCAGAAGAATTACCCGGCGATGCAAAGTTTGCGAGGCGACGGCCATTCAACAAAATCAAAGTTGAAGATACGCCGATACCGCGTAAGTTGGCGCCATTAAAGCCGCGCTGTGTTCCACCGTTATCACTAAAGCTGGCACCGTCAGTTAAGGCAGCTGCACTGGCGGATATTTTGCTCAACAATTCGGCTGCGGTTGTCACGCCGCTTTTATCAATTTCAGCACGGGTCAAAATTTGCAAAGGCATCGCAGTTTCTGCATCTAACCGCTTGATAGACGATCCAGTGATTTCTACTCGCTGTACTTTGGCTGCATCAGCCTCCGCTTGTGCAAACGCGGAAGGACTGACACAACCCAAGACCGCCGACAAACCTAAAGCGTAACGAATAGATAAAGCAATCTTCGTTGGCCTGATCTGTATTTCTCTACTTTTATTTTTCATTTTCACTTCCCCTCACAATGTTTTTTACAAGATAAAAAATCAAACACTCAACGCACTAACTCCAAAGGACTAACCCAACATTTGAATCACAAAAATACTGAAGCACTTATAAGCTGAGCACCAGTGCACCAAAATTTTTAGACAGCAGTTCACCCTGGCTTTTTAAAAGCCATTTTTTTCAACTCCGACCGGGATTAAATAAAACTGCTGTTTAGGTCCTAGTCAGATTCTGATTTCTTCTTCTTTCTCATTGCTAGCTCCTTGCTACTGCTTTTGGAGTTCGCGTCAGATCCATGTAAATAAGCGGATAAAGCCTCGGTCAGCTTCATCGCCTTTTCTACATTCTTACGATTGGATACCATCAGACTGCTGACTAAAGCTTCGATCAGCGCGATGGCCGCAATGGAACTACTTGGCAAAACCGGATGAGTACTCGGTGCCAATAATAAAAAATCGCCGACTGCCGCCAATGGCGACGCGGTTGAATCGGTCATGGATACGATGCAGGTGTCATGATCACGCGCGAATTGCGCTAACTTGATGGCGTCATTGGCATAGCGCGGAAAAGAGATCAAGATCAGGACATCTTTATCAGAAATACTAGCCAAATGTCCGGCAGCAACCTCGGTACCCCCATAACCCACCACCTCAACTACATGCGAGCAAAATGGTTGTAAATGCAGCGCTAACATCCCTGCCAGATGCGCACTTAAGCCAAAGCCCATGACGTAGACCGTGCGCGCTTTGACTAACTTACTCACCACCTGGTTTAAGACCTCAATCGACAAGTTTTGTTTTGTCGCATCCGTATTGGCTAATGCGTATTCAAGACTGGTAATCGCAGGATTAGTCTCTTGCGTGCGACGCTCGATGGTATTGCGTAATTTCTCTACTGGCTGAAATACACTTTGCAAAGTCTCCGCCACTTCATTACGCATCGCGGCATAATTGGAGAAACCAATATCGCGGGCAAAGCGGCTGATCGTTGCGGTCGATACCTGGCAACTTTGCGCTAAATCTTCTATACCCAAGGCAGTTACTCTGACCTGATTGCGCAACAAATAATCCGCAATGCTTTGATATGAAGACGATCCCTCAGTCAGGGTCTTAATTAGTATCTTGCCGAGTTTGGATTGCGCAAAAGCAACCTCTGGCGTAGCTGCCTCGGTATTGACTACATTTGGGGTGATCGACTTAACCATAAGGATTTTTCAGTCTAAATAAAACAGGGACTACATCATACAAATAAAAAATCACATCAAGTCTTATTTGTATTTCAATTTTGTTTAAAACATTTTTGCTGAAATGAATCGTATATCTGATTTTGAACAAACTCAACATTATTTGTAAATTTTTTTGCATAACTTCATTTTGTGTAAAAAATACGTCATAATGATTTCAATTGATTACCGCCTGTTCGCGCTTTGTTTATTTTTTCATCAAGGTTTTACAGAACTCTTGAAAAAATAGACCATCTAAAATGAGATCCGCCTTTGCATCTGAAAAATTAGCATTGTCCAAAAATACAACCTCTACGTAACCACACCAATTAAAACAATATGGAAATCAAAACTCACCTGCTAGAAGCGCGCAGCATCGGCACCCAGCGTCAATTTGTCAGCTATCACTTTGGGCAAGCCGCCAGCAATGATGGAAGCAATAGTACAAACGATACGAGGGGCGTACAGAGGTCGCTAAAAACCTACATCCAAGCCTCTTTGCATGCGGACGAAATTCCGGGCATGCTGGTGGCACATCATCTGCGCGCGCGGCTAGAAGCCTTAGAGGCAAATGGAAAAATTCGGGGTGAGATTGTGCTGGTACCGCTAGCCAATCCGATTGGTCTGGATCAGGCGATTCAAGGTGAGCCATTTGGGCGTTTTGATCTGGCCTCGGGCATCAACTTTAATCGCGGCTACCGCAATTTGATACCGGTATTGCGCGAGAGCTTAGCTACGCTACTCGGAAGTGACATCAATAAAAATGTCAGCATCATCCGTGAGCAAGTGCTCTTGTTGTTGGCGCAATGGCAACCGGCGACCGAGGCGGACTCTTTACGTAAAACCTTGCAATCATTGGCATGTGATGCTGACATCGTTCTGGATTTGCACTGTGACAATCAGTCTGTAATGCATTTATATACCGGCACACCAGTCGCCGGAGAGGTGTTACCGCTGGCACGCTATCTGGGCGCGGAGGCAATGCTACTCGCTACCGAATCTGGCGACGATCCGTTTGATGAAACCTGTGGTCGGCTCTGGTGGGAGCTGGCGAACCATTTTAAAGATCAATTCCCGATTCCATTTGCCTGCGTCCCGGTCACAGTCGAACTACGCGGAGAAGTCGATGTCGCGCATGAGCTGGCAGAGCAAGATGCCGATGCCTTAATTGCCTACCTCGCTTACAAAGGGCAGCTCGACATTGCAACGCCACCTCTGCCCGCCGCATTTTGTGCACCGACGCCGTTAGAAGCCGTGCTACCAATCGCCGCGCCGCATGCTGGCATGCTGGTGTTCTCAAAAAGACCGGGTGACATGGTGCAACAAGGCGACATCATCGGCGAGGTGATTGATCCGATTTCTGGCAAAACAACCCCGCTCATCGCCAAAGTCGGTGGAAAAATGTTTGCCCGCACCGCCTACCGTTATGTACAGCGAGGAATGGCGATTGCGAAAATCGCGGGAACTGTGCCGTTCCGGACAGGGAAATTATTGTCGCTGTGAAGTTAGCGCCAAAGTTAGCTTGGAAGTTGACTTTAAAATAAGTTCAGCTCATGTTTCAAGCACAATGAATATACATACTCTCACCATGTATATTTTATTGTCCATATAATTATTGGACTATGAGGCATATTTTAAATAAGTAAGGGGGAGTATATGAATATTCGCCAGTATTGGAGATACAAAAAATGAAAAAACTCAAACTCCCCAACACCTTTGTGCTGCTGTTTTCTCTATTGGCCTTGATTGCGCTGGCAACCTGGCTAGTGCCCGGTGGCAAATACGATACGCACGTCGTCAATGGCAAAACCTTGATCGATCCTGCCACCTTCCATTACATCACCAGCAATCCGCAGGGCTTTGTGGCGTTGATGATGGCACCAATCAAAGGTTTTGTTGAGGCGGCGCTGATCATCGGCTTTGTGCTGATTGTCGGCGGTGCGTTTGCCGTGTTGCAAAAAACCGAGGCGATCGATTCTATGATCAAGTCGGTGGCAAAGGCGCACACCAATTCTGCATTCATCCGGGCGATGATTATTCCGGTGTTTGTCACCATGTTTTCGCTCGGTGGCGCGACCTTTGGCATGAGTGAAGAAGCGATCCCGTTCATTTTGATTTTTATCCCGCTGGCATTGGCCTTGGGATATGACTCGATTGTGGGAGTCTCGATCCCGTTTATCGGATCGCAAGTCGGCTTTGCTGCGGCATTTTTAAACCCGTTTAATGTCGGCATCGCGCAGGGCATCGCCGGTGTGCCGGTGTTTTCTGGCTTGCAGTACCGTGTGATTGTGTGGGTGATTGCTACCACCCTGACCATCGGCTTTTTAATGTGGTATGCCGCGAAAATCAAACAATCACCAGAGAAAAGTCCGACCTTTGAACTTGATCAAGAGAAAAGAAAAAGTCTCAAGCACGATGAATTTACTCACTTCACCGGTGTCACTGTCACGCATAAATTAGTCTTGCTGCTATTTGCAGCCTCGTTGGGCGTCATGGTGCTGGGCGTCGTCAAGTATGAGTGGTTTATTAATGAGATTGCGGCATTGTTTTTAGTCATGGCAATCATCGTCGGCGTCGTCGGTAAATTAAGCTCGGACGAATTTATCGAGGCATTTTTGCAAGGCGCAAAAGATCTGGTCACCACTGCGCTGGTGATTGCCCTGGCACGCGGCACCATGATCCTCGCCCGCGACGCCCATATCATCGACACCATGCTCCATGGTCTGATGCCATTTGTGCAGTCAGCCAGCCCGGTGTTTGCGGCGCAAAAAATGTTTCTGATCCAAACCGTGATTAACTTTTTCATCCACTCAGGTAGCGGACAAGCGGCGCTTACCATGCCGATCATGGCTCCGCTGGCGGATTTGGTCGGGGTAACGCGGCAAACCGCGATTCTGGCTTTTCAATTTGGTGAATTTACGACACCGATGATCCCGACATCTGGCATTACCGTCGGCGTACTGGCCTTAGCACGGATACCCTGGGCAACCTGGGCAAAGTGGATGATCCCGCTGCAATTAATGTATCTGGCACTGGCATTGTTGCTGCTGATTCCACCTTGTCTGATGTATTGGCAATAGGCTGAGAATGGCCGGCCAAAGCGGTAGATTTAATTCGGAATTTATATATACTCCCCTTTATTTTTTACAAATATGCCGTATTGTCCAGAATTTACATGGACAACTATAATATACAGGGTAGGAGTAATTATATTAAGCCTAGGTAGTACTCTCATCAAAAAAAGAAGAAGCCTGCCAATTTTCATTGAGCAGGCTTTTTTGGCGCTAAAATGTTGGCGTGTCTGCTGATTGATCAGATTGCTTCACTTGATGGCTTAACTTCGTTGATCAACTCCGCTAGCCATCCTTCTGCCGATTAACAAAAATCAACGCAAATCAACTCATCTATCGCAGCCGGATCATTACTTAGTGAACCGTGCCGCCACTTCTGCAATACGCTTACCAAATAATTTTGCGGTTTCCAAATCGCCTGGCAACGGACCTTCTTCTGGCGAAGAATCAGACGGTGATTGCGTCATTAAGCCAGAAGAGCTGGCCAGATAATTAACGTCATTACGCTGCGCTGCCTTGCTGTTGGATGGCATCAATCCAGTACCAGCCCAGATCATGGAATGCTGTTGCGACAAGGTGAACAGGTAGTGAAGCGTCGACAGTTTGTCGCCATTCATGCTGGCAGAATTGGTGAAAGCACCAGCGATTTTATCTCGCCATACTTGTGAATACCAAGGCTTGGACGTGGCATCGGCAAACTTCTTAAACTGCCAGGAAACCGTGCCCATATAGGTCGGCGATCCAAAGATGATCGCATCAGCTTCTTCCAGACTGGCCCAGTTGGCATCAGTGATATTGCCTTCTGCATCAATCGCAATCAGTTCTGCTGCTGCACCTGCCGCTGCGGCACCTGCATGGACTGCTTCTGCTGCTTTTTTAGTGTGGCCATAACCTGAGTGGTACACAATCGCTACTTTTTTCATGGGAGTTCCTTTTAGTTATTTAGTTATTTCGTTATTTCGTTATTTCATTCATCAGTCATCGCGTCAGAATATTTTTATCCATCGGCTCAGCCAAATTATTTTGGTAAATCAAACACCAGTACTTCTGCCTGCTTTCCCGCTTCCAACTGCACTAATTCTTCTTCACGCAATTTCACCGCATCGCCCGCTGACAACTGCACGCCGTTGACAGTCAGTTGACCGCTTGCCAGATGGATGTAGGCAAGGCGATCTTTCGATAAGATCAAACTACTCGCCTGCTCGCCGTCAAACAGACCAATGTACAACCGTGCGTCTTGACGGATTTTAATGGAATCATCCGCACCATCGGGCGACACGACTAGACGCAGGCGGCCCGCTTTGTCTTCCCGACTAAAATGTTTTTCCTCATACGCTGGTGTCGCGTTAATCACGGATGGCTGTATCCAGATCTGCAATAAGTGCGTGGGATTGTCTGGCGATGGATTAAATTCAGAATGGCGAACACCTGTTCCGGCGCTCATGTACTGCACATTACCCGGGAGAATGGTACTGCCATTGCCCATGCTGTCTTTATGCGCAATCGCACCTTGAAGCACGTAGGTAATAATTTCCATATCCTTATGACCATGCGTCCCAAACCCCATTCCGGCCGCGATATGATCGTCATTAATCACGCGCAAAGGGCCATAACCCATGTGTGCAGGATCGTGGTAATCGGCAAAGGAAAAACTGTGATGAGATCTCAGCCAGCCGTGTTCGGCATAACCGCGTTGTTCTGATTTATGGACTGTCAGCATCGTATTTTTAGGGTTAGTGGAAACCCTACCTTATTCAAATAATTGATATGATGTGGTGCAATATATACCTGCCAGAACCTGAATATAAGGGGAATATTTTCTACTTCTCGTTCAGTATTTTTGTATAAGAATAATTCACCATGAATTTAACTCTCGAAGCACTGCAAATTTTGGATGCCATCGACCGCAAAGGTAGCTTTGCGGCAGCAGCAAGCGCCTTAGATAAAGTGCCTTCCGCCATCACCTACAGTATCCGCAAACTGGAAGATGATCTGGACGTGCTGCTATTTGATCGACGCGGTCACCGCGCCAAGCTAACTACGGCCGGGCAAGAATTATTGACGCAAGGGCGGCATCTATTATTGGCGGCAGAAGAGCTGGAACAAAGGGTCAAGCGCACCGCAACAGGCTGGGAGGCGGAGTTGCGTATCGTCATGGATGGCGTAATTCAGTTTGAACATTTTTTGCCACTGATTCAAGAATTCCAGCACCAGGCCTGCGGCACACGCTTAAGAATTTCTCAAGAAACCTTGTCCGGCGTATGGGAGACACTGCTCGCCGGTCGGGCAGATCTGGCGATTGGTGCCGCTTACGATGGACCAGATACCTTGCGCATGCATGGCGAATATCAGACTCAGACCATGGGCAATATCGATTGGGTCTTTGCCGTTGCAGCCAAACATCCGCTGGCAACAGCGCCGGAGCCATTGACAGCGACCGTCATACAAAGCCACCGGGCAATCGCCGTCGGCGATACGGGGCGCAATCTGCCATCGATCAATGCGGGACTTCTGGCGGGCCAGGATACGCTGACAGTTCCCACATTGCAGGCAAAATTATTAGCGCAAATAGCGGGATTAGGTTGTGGTAATTTACCGCGCAAGCTTGCGTTGCCACATCTACAATCTGGCGCATTGGTAGAAAAAACTTTGCAAGAAAACAGACTCACTGGCAATAACCACATTGCGTGGCGCAGAAACGACAAAGGAAAGGCGCTACAGTGGTTTTTACAACGATTAGCTGATCCGGTGGTACAGCGCATGTTATCGGGCAGCTGACGATGGTGACTAGCTTGAATAAGTTGAATAACTATGTCGGACGTTTTGCCCCCTCCCCCACGGGCGCCTTACATATGGGGTCTTTAGTGGCGGCAATGGCGAGTTACTTAGACGCAAAAGCCCACGATGGAAAATGGCTACTCAGAATCGAAGATTTAGACTTTGACAGAGATGTCAAAGGCGCCGATTTAGCCATTATAGAACTACTGTGCCGATGCAAAATGCAATGGAACGATGCCATTGAATGGCAAAGCCAGCGCACCCATTTATACGAAACCGCTTTCCGGCAACTAGCCCCGATGATTTATCCCTGCAGCTGTTCGCGTAAAGAGATTGCTGATTCGCGGCGTAGTTCTCGCACTTCAACTTTAACTTCAATCCCAAATTCAACTTCAACGCTACCGTCAACCTCACGATTTGGTTTAGTGATTTATCCGGGCACTTGCCGTGCAGGTCTGGCAAACAACAAACCCGCCCGCGCCTGGCGCTTGCGGGTGCCGGATGAAGATCAAGGTCTGGTGACATTCACCGACCGATGGCTAGGTGAAATCAGTCAAAATATTGCGACCGAGGCCGGTGATTTTGTTTTAAAACGCGCGGATGGTTTCTGGGCATATCAACTCGCTGTGGTGGTTGACGATGCGGCGCAAGGTGTAACTCATGTTGTACGCGGTGACGATTTATTAGACTCGACGCCGAGGCAAATTTATTTACAAGATTTGCTGGGATTGCCGCATGTGCAGTATTTGCATATCCCGGTGGTTGCCAATGCCAATGGTGACAAACTGTCTAAACAAACTGGCGCGCAAGCGATTGATGTCAGTGGCAGCGAACGTGATGTACTACGTCAGGCTTTACTACCAGCTGCAGAATTATTGGGATTAAAAATCGAGACCCAACAATACGGAGACACCTTGGAAGAATTTTGGCATGGCGCTGTTACAGCATGGAGACAATTACTGGAACAGCGCGAGAGGATTAGAACTGAGTCGGAACCAATTTGGAACCAAGTTAAGATTTAATGGCAATCAATCAGGCCGACGCAGACCGCCAAGCAATGCCGCTTTTTTCTGCGGTTTGGCTGCTGTTTTATTTTCACTCGTTGCCGCTACTTTGATCGACGATGCACTAGGTTCGTAAGGCTTTAAAAACCAAGGATCGACTTTTTCTCTTGGTGGATTAAAACTACGTGCAGGACGATCGAATGACTTTTCGGCCGTTCTGTCTATTGATCTACCTGCTGATCTGCCTTCTACATTATCCGTTGATTTTTCAGCCGCTCTATCGCTACTGAATTGACGTGGTTTACGCTCCGCTAATTGCTGTGTCTGCGCGACAAAACCTGCCAATTGTACTTTGACGATTTTTTGCTTGATCAATTTTTCAATATCAAGCAGCAAGCGCTCATCTTTATCTGTGTGCAAAGAAATCGCATCGCCAGTCGCACCAGCACGGCCAGTGCGGCCAATCCGATGGACATAATCTTCTGCGTTATACGGTAAATCGTAGTTGATGACGCAAGGCAGTTCGGCGATATCTAAACCACGTGCGGCCACATCGGTCGCTACCAGCACTTCAACTTCTCCACGTTTGAATGCATCCAAAGCAGCCATGCGCTCTGCCTGAGATTTATCACCATGGATTGCTGAGGCTTTTACACCTTGTTTGACTAAATGCACGGCCAGACGCGAAGCACCAATCTTGGTATTGGAAAAAACGATTACTTGTTTTAAACCACGCTCGCGGATAATGAACGAGACCGCGTCGCGCTTCTCTTCCTCAGCCACTTTATACAAAATTTGTGTGACGTTATCTGCAGTTGCATTGCTGCGTGCGACCTCGATCATTACTGGATTGCTTAAAAAACTGGCAGCCAGTTTTTTAATTTCTGGCGAGAACGTAGCAGAGAACATTAAGTTCTGACGCTGCTTTGGCAACAAATTAATGATGCGTTGCAGATCAGGCAAAAAGCCCATGTCTAACATACGGTCCGCTTCATCCATGATCAGGATTTGCGTCTGCGATAAGTTAATCGTTTTCTGCTGAATGTGATCCAACAAGCGACCAGGTGTCGCAATCACAATCTCAACACCGGCACGCAAGGCAGCTGTCTGTGGCGCCATATCCATACCGCCAAAAACGACCGTAGAACGCAGCGGAGTATGGCGCGAATATGCCTGAACGTTTTCGGCAACCTGATCAGCCAGTTCACGCGTCGGCGTCAAAATTAAAGCACGTACGGGATGACGAGCTGGCGAGGCACTGGTACTCGCGTGTGCTAATAACAATTGAATAATCGGCAGCGAGAAGCCAGCAGTTTTGCCAGTACCCGTTTGTGCAGCACCCATCACATCGCGGCCTTGCAATACGATAGGAATTGCCTCAGCTTGAATCGGTGTGGGGTGTACGTAACCTTGATCAGATAAAGCGCGCAAAATCTCAGGCGACAGTCCGAAATCTTCGAAACGTATGGTAGGTACAGAGGGGGCAGAATCTACTACAACGGTAGCGATCTGCTCAGGATTGGACTTGATATCAGTCATTGTATGATGGTGGGCCTCCCGTGAGTCGAACACGGTACCAACGGATTATGAGTCCGCTGCTCTAACCAACATGAGCTAGAGGCCCAATTCTTTCTGCAAGCTAAGCTGCTTAAATCTGACAAATATCCGTGTAAGAATCTTTATCAGGGTTATGCAGGTATCGCTTTAACGCTGTCACCTGCAAATTGTTGAATTCAAAAAAAAGCTCAAATTCAAACGCAAAACAGGCGTCGAAAAAACCGACGCCAATTGTATTACATTAATTACCTTCTAGGAAGCTTTTCAGCTTATCAGAACGTGATGGATGGCGTAATTTACGCAATGCCTTGGCTTCTATTTGACGAATACGCTCACGTGTTACGTCAAACTGTTTACCTACTTCTTCTAAGGTGTGGTCAGTGGACATCTCAACACCAAAACGCATACGCAATACTTTAGCTTCACGCGGGGTCAATGAATCCAATACATCTTTAACGACATTACGCATAGATGCGTGCAACGCTGCATCTGCCGGTGCCAATGTATGATTGTCTTCAATGAAATCACCCAGATGTGAATCATCATCGTCACCGATCGGTGTTTCCATTGAAATCGGTTCTTTAGCAATCTTCATGATCTTGCGGATTTTATCTTCCGGCATTTCCATCTTGATTGCCAACGTCGCTGGATCTGGCTCTACACCAGTCTCTTGCAAAATCTGACGTGAGATACGATTCATCTTATTGATGGTCTCAATCATGTGCACCGGGATACGAATCGTACGCGCCTGATCCGCAATAGAACGGGTAATCGCCTGGCGAATCCACCATGTAGCATAAGTAGAAA
This sequence comes from Undibacterium sp. GrIS 1.8, assembly GCF_040544445.1. NCBI lineage: Bacteria > Pseudomonadati > Pseudomonadota > Betaproteobacteria > Burkholderiales > Oxalobacteraceae > Undibacterium > Undibacterium sp. GrIS 1.8. Next base: position 15,099 of record NZ_JBEONQ010000043.1, read on the forward strand.
ACTTATAACCACGGCGATATTCAAACTTATCTACCGCCTTCATCAAACCGATGTTGCCTTCCTGGATCAAATCTAAGAATTGCAAACCACGATTAGTATATTTTTTCGCGATAGAAATCACCAGACGCAAGTTGGCCTCCGTCATTTCACGCTTGGCTTTACGTGCTTTCATTTCGCCAGCAGACATCTTTTTATTGATGCCGCGTAAATCAGGCAAAGGTAAAACTACCCGTGCCTGCAGATCGATCAGCTTTTGCTGGAGCTGCTGTACTGACGGTACATTACGACCCAAAATAGCGCTGTAAGAATGGCCGGCATTAACTTCGCCTTCAACCCATTTCAGGTTGACTTCATTACCTGGAAATACTTTGATGAAATGACTACGTGGCATGTTGCAACGGTTAACTACTACTTCCAGAATCTGTTTTTCTACATGGCGAACTTCATCCACTTGACCGCGCAAAGTGTCACATAATTTCTCAACGACTTTAGCGGTAAAACGGATGCCCATCAATTCGTTGGAAATCGCTTCCTGCGCTTTGATGTAGGACTTTGAGTTGTAACCCTCTTTTTCAAAGGATTTACGCATCTTGTCAAAATTGGTGGAGATGATATCAAATTTAGCTAAGGAGTCACGCTTCAATTGTTCTAATTGCTCGGCGGAGATAGCAGCGGCACCAGCGGCGCTTGCCTCTTCATCTTCCTCTTCCTCCTCTTCCTCTTCTTCCTCTTCGTCCTCTTCCTCTTCTACCACGACTACAACAGGCTTTTCTTCTTCTTCGACTGCGTTGGGATCAACTAAACCATCAACCAACTCGTCAATCTTAATCTCGTCATTACGAATACGCTCTGCTGAAACCAGAATCTCAGCAATCGTTGTCGGGCAGGCAGAGATCGCCTGAATCATGTCCTTCAGACCTTCTTCGATTTTTTTGGCGATGACAATTTCGCCCTCGCGCGTCAGCAACTCAACCGAACCCATTTCACGCATATACATACGGACAGGATCAGTAGTGCGACCGAAATCAGAATCAACGGTAGACAACGCCGCTTCAGCAGCAGCCTCAACCTCGTCGTCATCGCTGGTAACGGTAACTACGTTATCAGACAGTAACAATGTTTCAGCATCTGGCGCACGTTCATAGACGGCGACGCCCATGTCGTTAAAAGTACCGATGATGCCTTCAATTGCTTCAGGATCGACCACGTTTTCTGGCAAATGATCGTTGATCTCGGCAAAGGTTAGATAACCACGATCCTTACCTAACTTGATCAAAGTTTTCAGCTTTTGGCGACGACGCTCTAACTCTTCTGCGGTCGCTTCTGGATCGGCAGAGAAGGCATCTTTCAGCAAAGCTTTTTCTTTTGCTTTGCGATCCTTCGCCTTGGCTTTGTCGATCGCTTTCATTTCTGCGCGCTCAACAGCATTCAGCGCAGCTAAATCTTCATTCTCAGGCTGATATTCTTTTGGCTTACGACCGCGACGACCTGGCACTTTAACACCAGGCAAAATATAGCCTGAGGTGTCAATTGCAGCCAACACGGCAGCATCCGTAGTCTGGCTAACAGCAGGCGCAGAACCGGACTTGATTTCCTGAATTTCAGGTACTTTGTCAGCCTTTGCTGAATTCTTAGTTGGTTTAATCACTGTCTTTGGATCGGTCTTGTTAATTGTCACAGAAGCTTTCAATGGTGCAGTTTGTGGCTTGTCCGCTTTTTTGCCCGCCGGCAGATCAGAAGCGTGCTTATTTGAGTCTTTTAATGCGTCTTTGGATGAATCTTTAGATGCGCCATCAGCCTTCGCTACTGGCTTTGCAGTCTTGCCCGTCGCTTCCTTAGATAACGCTTTAACGCTCGCCTTGGGTTCATCTCTTACAATATTCCTGGCTTTGGATTTATCTACAGCAGTTTTAGTTGCGTCCAGCTTAGCCACTGCTTTTATCACTTTAGGTGCTTTAACATCTTTCGCAACCTCTTTTTTTGCCGGCATTTTTACGGCCGTCTTAGTCACTACTTTTGTTGTTGCTGGCTTAGTTTTACTAGCCGAAATTACAGCCTTAGTAACTGCAACTTTAGGGACAGACTTTGCCGGAGCCGTTTTGGCCACCACTTTTTTTGCTGCTGAGGATATCGGAGTGTTCGCGGGTTTCTTCATTGCTTTAGCCATTGAATCAAACCTACCAGAACAGAGGTGGCAATCTAGTTCATATAAAAAGACAATGATCATCCGTCAGATCAATTGATCTGTACGAAGAGCTACACCCTTTTCTATGTCAGACTACCCGAGTCTCAGCGCCAGTATTTTGGGTTACTCGGAGGAGCATTACGCTCACCTAAACAACACATTCTAAGCAGTTCTAAAACCTCTCCGCTCAGAATGAAACAACCTAAGACCTTGAATCGAAAGCTTTTAATTATACCACGAGCATAGGCTTTACTCTAGCCCCACCGTATTTCAGTTCAATTTTATTGAGCAAAAAATAGGCAACGCCATGCTTAACCAAAGATCATCGCACTGCCACTTCTGCCACAGCCTGGCGACGCAAAGCCTCTTGCAACTGCATAATTTCACGATAACGGGCAATATCAACCGCATCACGCAAACCTGATGCAGCCAGCGCCTCCATCTCCGCCTTTAATACCTGAAACCGCATTTGCCGTATTGCACCCGCCAATTCTTGCTTTACCACGTCAATATCGGTTTCGGTTTGCTCGGCTATTTCTGCAATCAAGGCATCATAGTCTGCACCTGTGGTCCGTAAATGCTCAGCCAAAGCCGCAAAATTGGCCTGCTGCCCCATGGTTTGCGCCACCAACACCAACTGCGTCAACATCTCAGCGCCATCGGGCGCAAGTTGTGCTGCATCAGCCAAAGCTGCCGCATCAAGCAATAAAGAGAGCGATGGGTGGGCAACTAAAATCCGCATGATTTGTCGCTCCAGACCAACCGGAGCACTGCGCCTACTTTTTGGCGGCGCAATTTTTATACGCGATACAGGCTGAGCCAATTCAAACAATGCTTCAATTTCTGACGGTGTGGTCTTAGTAACTTGAGCCAGGCTACGCACCATTTGCAAACGCAAACCAGAAGGCGGCATTTGTTGCAACAACGGCTTTGCATCAAACTGGACTTTTGCCCTCCCCTCAGCCGTAGATAAATCGCTATCACCAATCACTTCTTTCATGAAAAACTGTGACAGTGGCATCGCATCCTGAACCTGCTGAGCAAAGGCATCATTTCCTAGCTCGCGGATATAACTATCCGGGTCGTGCTCCGTCGGCAAAAATAAAAATTTAATGACTTTATTGTCATTTGCATGCGGCAAACAAGCATCCAGCGCGCGTCTGGCAGCACGACGTCCAGCACTGTCCCCATCAAAACTAAAAATCACATGATCAGTCTGACGCAACAATTTTTGCACGTGAGTTGGTGTGCAAGCCGTACCCAAGGTCGCTACTGCTTGCGGAAAACCCATCTGCGCTAACGCCACCACATCCATATAACCTTCGGTGACAAGCACATAACCCGCTTCACGTATCGCTTGCCGCGCCTCAAACAAACCATACAGCTCAAAACCCTTTTGAAATAGCGGCGTTTCAGGTGAATTCAAGTACTTCGGCTCACCTTGCTCCAAAATACGACCACCAAAACCTATAACTTGCCCTTTAGTATTGCGAATTGGAAACATGATGCGATCACGAAAACGATCATAGCGCTTGCGTCCACCACCCTCTTCTTCGCTTTTATCGATTACGAGACCAGCCTCAACCAAAGGCGGCGCTGCATAATCAGGGAAAACTGCGCGCAAGCCATCCCAGCCATCTGGCGCATAACCCAACCCGAAACGAGCGGCGATCTCCCCCGTCAAGCCACGCTTTTTCAGGTAGGCAATCGCCCCTTCGGCGCTACGCAATTGTGTACGGTAATGATCGCAGGCTTTGGTCATCACATCAGTTAGCGCCAGACTTTTTGCCTGGACTTCTGCACGTTGCGCAGGAAGTAATTTATCGTCTTCCGGCACTATCATACCGTTGCTTTGCGCCAAGTCTTTGACTGCGTCGACAAAGCTCATTCCCGAATATTCCATCAAAAATCCAATGGAAGTGCCGTGCGCACCGCAACCGAAACAATGATAAAACTGCTTAGTCGGGCTTACCGTAAAGCTAGGAGATTTCTCGTTGTGAAACGGACACAATCCCATGTAGTTTGCGCCGCCTTTTTTCAACTGCACGTACTTACCCACCACATCGACAATATCAACGCGGGCGAGCAAATCCTGAATAAAGGTTTGAGGAATCAAAGCGGCAAACTAAGTGACAAAGAGCAAAACAAGAAATATCAACGAGACAACAAAGCTGCTTTTACCAAACCAGAGACCACCGTCATATCAGCACGGCCCGCCAATTTCGGCTTCAATATTGCCATCACTTTACCCATATCCTGCGCACCAGTTGCACCACTCGCGGCGACAGCGGCGGCAACTTCTGCCTGCATTTCTGCATCAGTCAAACCAGCGGGCATATAGGCACACAAAATAGCCAGCTCTGCTTTTTCGATATCTGCCAAATCCTGGCGATTCCCGGCCTCAAACTGTGTGATGGAATCTTTGCGCTGCTTAATCATTTTTTCTATGATGGCGAGCACCAATGTGTCGGTCAATTCAATTCGCTCATCCACTTCTTTTTGCTTCATGGCGGCAGTAATCAAGCGTATCGTGCCCAGCTTTGTCATCTCTTTGGCACGCATTGCTGATTTCATGTCTTCGGTAATTTGATCTTTTAAGCTCATGGAATTTCCTGACGATAGAATAAGTACAAAAAATTGACTTAACTCCGCTTAGCTAAGTGCGATTTAATGCAAATTGATAAAAACAACAAAGCCCGCTGCGTATTACCGGAGCGGGCATGCTAAAGCCAAATACTAATGCAATTTTTGAATGGCACTGCTAGCAGCACCAAACGAAATTAATACATCTTTTTAGGCAATTGCTGACTACGAATGCGTTTGTAGTGGCGTTTTACTGCGGCTGCCAGCTTGCGCTTGCGCTCGGCAGTTGGCTTCTCGTAAAACTCGCGTGCGCGCAATTCGGTCAACAGACCGGTCTTTTCGATGGTGCGCTTGAAGCGACGCATAGCGACTTCGAACGGCTCGTTTTCTTTAAGGCGAATTGTGGTCATTTAAGTTCGGAACCAATGAAAAATTTATAGGAAGAACGAGATAATAGCAGAGTTTTTAGGCGTTTGGAAGTAGCTTGATTAAATCTTACGCAATCTTGTGCAAAAAAGTAATCGTAAACCTGCTTTACTGGCATTACCAAAACTCAAAAACCACATCGTAAAATTCAACACTTTAGGGAGTATGGTTAAAAACTATAGCTATCGTCCAGATATCGTCTGGACAAATAAAAATACAGTAGGCAGTACCTTAGTCCGATAAAAAACAACGCCAGTCTTTTATTATTAAATCAAACTTTATTCGAACCTGCTAATCCTGCTAATCAACCGCATTACCCGCAGCAACGCCCGATGCCCAGGCCCATTGGAAGTTATAGCCGCCTAGCCAACCAGTCACATCAACCGCCTCGCCAATAAAATATAAGCCAGGAACATTCTTCACCATCATGCTTTGCTGCGACAGCTCGCGTGTATCAACCCCGCCGCGCGTCACCTCAGCTTTACGATACCCTTCCGATCCGTTCGGGATTAATTGCCAGCGATTAATGCTGTCACCCACTTGGCGCAGGCGCTTGTCGCTCATATCCGCCACTCTGGCATCGCCTGCAAAACCATTTGCGGTCAGCAATCCATCCACCAGCCGCGCAGGTAAATGCTGCGCCAGATGATTGGATAAATTTTTCTTAATGCTAGCTTTGCCGGTGATTAGCTCCTCCGCGATATCAATTTCTGGCAGCAAATTAACGGTAATAGATTGTCCTGCCTGCCAGAAACTAGATATCTGCAATACCGCTGGGCCAGACAAGCCGCGATGGGTAAACAATAAATCCTCACGAAATACTGCTTTATTCTTTTTCTCGCCTGTTTCTATATCAACTTCCAGCGAAATACCAGATAAGGGTACAAACGGCTCCCACGTTTTGGCATCGAACGTCAGCGGCACTAATGCTGGACGAGGCTCGACAATTTTCAAGTCAAATTGCCTTGCGATTTTGTATGAAAATTCGGTTGCGCCAATTTTAGGAATCGATAAGCCACCAGTCGCAATCACCAGCTGCTTTGCTGTGATAGCGCCCTGCTCGGTCTGAATCAAGAATCCATCATCAATATGCTGGACCTCAAGAACTTTGCACGGCATGCGCCATTGCACCTTACCGGCATCGCATTCCGACTTCAGCATAGAAATAATGTCCTCTGCGCTGTTATCGCAAAATAATTGCCCCTTATGTTTCTCGTGGTAGGCGATGTGATGGCGTTTGATCAATGCCAAAAAATCTTGCGGGGTGTAGCGCGATAAAGCGCTTTTACAAAAATGCGGATTCTCAGATAAGAAATTATTCGGCCCCGCTTGCATATTTGTAAAATTGCAACGTCCGCCGCCAGAGATACGGATTTTTTCTGCCAACTTGCTGGCATGGTCAACTAGCAACACTTTTTTGCCACGCTGCCCGGCAACGGAGGCGCACATCATGCCCGCTGCGCCTGCGCCAATGACGACGACATCATATTGTTTGCCAGGGGTACTGGATATGCCGGAGGGCTTGGGTGTGATGCTGACGGAGTCGTTCATTTTTATTTTCTTACTTAGATAGTAGAAGCGATTACATAGAAGCCGTGATTGTAGCCGATGAGCAAGTCAGTCACGGACAAGCCAATATACTCCCCATCATTTTTATGAAAAATCTCTTGCAGACCAATGATTATATAGACAATTAAAAATACATCCTTCCAGTATATTGATTTAACGCAATTGAATGAATGATCACTAAGCTCGCAAAATCAGAAAAACGCCCTTTGACTTTGTTAAAAACATGTCCGTAATTATTGTTCGCGCAAGTCCCCGCTATTCTTTTTTAAAACACGTTTCAATATCAGCAAGATGGCCTCATAAGATTCCCGCATACCAATATTCTGTTTTAAATCCGCAACGTAATTTACACATATTGACGAAATTTGAAGACAAGATTAACTAAATCTTGACTTGACTTACGCAAGAAGAGATAACAGAAACATCGGTGACGCAAACGATTGCGCTGTCGGTCACAAAATCAATGTAACGAGTTCGATAACGACGCTTTAAGCGAATGTGTAAAGACACTATTCACACGCTGCTTTGAACACTCATTCAATGGGTAGATGCCCTCCCCGGCCTCCCGATCTGATGCGATTTAATCTGATGTAAATGTAACTCGGTAGATGTAACTCGATGTGACTTGATCTGACTTGATGTAAAAATTACTTAACCTGAAGGATGAAATCAAATGCCTAAACCGACTATTAAGTTAAGCCTGCTCGCGATCGCTGTTGCGACAGCTTTCCCGATGCACGCAGCTATGGCGCAGACCGCGCCTGCATCAACCGACGCCAAAACTGATCCGACTAAATTGGAAACAGTGATCGTTACCGCCAACCGCCGCTCAGAAAACATCAAAGAAGTACCGATGTCGATCTCTGCCATCAAAGGTGAGGCACTCGATACTTACAACGCAGCAGGTATGGATATTCGCTTCCTCGCCTCCCGCGTGCCAAGTTTGAATATTGAATCGGATTTTGGCCGCACTTTCCCACGTTTTTATATCCGTGGTCTGGGCAATACTGATTTCGATTTGAATGCATCCCAACCAGTTGGTCTGATCTATGATGACGTAGTACAAGAGAGCCCGATTCTCAAAGGCTTCCCCGTGTTTGACGTTGATCAGGTTGAAGTTTTGCGTGGCCCGCAAGGTACTTTGTTCGGACGTAACTCACCAGCCGGTGTAGTAAAGTTTGAATCCACCAAACCAACCGGTGTCTTTGAAGGCTATGGCAATGCAGGCTTCGGTAATTATGGCGCGGTCAATCTGGAGGGTGCTGTCAACGTACCATTGAATAGCGATTGGGCATTGCGCGTTTCCGGACAATCCCAAACCCGTGATGACCGCGTGACCAATCCACGCTCGACCGGTACCAAGACACTGGAAGGTTATGACGACAAAGCTGCACGTATCCAGTTAGCCTACAAAAATAGTGGTTTCAGCGCTTTGTTTAATGTGCATGGCCGCGACATGTCCGGCAATGCCACCTTGTTCCGCGCCAATATCATTCAAAAAGGTACGAATAACATCGTCCCTGGTTTCGATTATTCCGTCTATCCTACTGACGGTATCAACAAGCAGACACTCAACTCCAGCGGCGCCAGCATGCGTCTGCGCTGGGATTTAGATGGCATGACTCTTTACTCCGTGACTGGTTACGACAAAGCCAGAGTGTATAGCCGCGCTGACGTGGATGGTGGTTATGGCGCTTCATTTGCATTGCCGATGGGGCCTGGATTTATTCCATTCCCGTCAGAAACAGCCGACGGCATTCCTGATTTGAAACAAATCACTCAAGAATTCCGGGTACAGTCCAATACCAAAGATCCGCTGCAATGGATTGCTGGTGTGTACTACTTTAAAGAAGATATCCAGGTCGATAGTTTTGACTACAACTCTTTAGCTGGCAATGTCCAAGATGGTTATGCCAATCAGCATCAACATTCCAAATCCTGGGCAACTTTTGGCTCGCTTAATTACGCTGTCAATGACCAGTTGAAATTACGCGGCGGCGTGCGTTATACCAGCGACAAAAAAGACTTTGATGCACAACGTTTTGTGACTCCAGGAGGCGGTGCAGGCACGGCACAACTGACAGCGCATCCTAGCTCTACTAACGTCAGTTGGGATTTGGGTGCGAACTATGCAGCTGATGCGCAAACCAACTTTTTTGGACGTATTGCAACCGGCTATCGCGCACCAAGTATCCAGGGTCGCGTTCTGTTTGGCAATGATATTTCAGTTGCAAACCCAGAGAAAAATCTGTCGTTTGAAGCTGGTGTGAAGAAGGACATTCTTGACAATACTGCCCGTATCAGCGCAACCGTATTCCAATACACCGTTAAAGATCTGCAATTAACCGCAGGTAGCGGCAGCGTCAATCAAAACAAACTAGTCAATGCAGATAAAGCAACTGGTCAAGGTTTTGAACTGGAACTGCAAGCTAACTTAAACCGCAATTGGAAAACCACGTTTGGCACCAGCTATAACGAGACTGAAATCAAGGATGCCAAATTATTCGTGGCACCTTGCGGTAACGGCTGTACCGTCACCAATCCTGCTGGCCCAGTTGCCGGTACAGTGCTCATCGGTGGTAATCCATTACCACGCGCACCGAAGTGGGTTGGTAACTTTACGCTGAAATACACGACACCAATTGGCAATGGCGATCTGTACGTATTTACCGATTGGGCATACAAAGATACTTACAATATGTTCTTGTATGAAGCAAAAGAATACACAGCGAAGTCTTTGTTAGAAGGCGGATTGCGTGTGGGTTACAAATGGGGTGACGGCAAATACGAAGTCGCTGCGTATGGCCGCAACATTACGAACAAGCAACAAGTCATCGCCGCAATTGACTTCAACAATTTGACAGGTATTTTGAATGAGCCACGCAGCTATGGTATTCAGCTGAAGGCCAATTTCTAATTGATTTAAAGTCTTTATAAAAATCGACTAGATGCTCGTCAAAAAAACGCCGGATTTAATCCGGCGTTTTTATTTGTGCAGCGACGATCAGTCACTTAACGATTCAAGCATTCAGGTATTCACCGTGCGCTGTTTCAATAATTTTGCCACCGAGATACAGTGCTCAAGCTGATCAGCAATATTCGCAGGGACAGGAATATCACCTGCCAATACCGACCTGATCCAGTGTGCCGTAGTTATAGCATCACAAGTCTCCGGCGTGTCGGGTAAGTCGCCAGACAAACTTTGATGTGTCTGTACCAATGTCGTACATTCACCGGCATGAAACCAATCAATCTGCTGCGCTCGACCGGTACTGGCAACCGTTTCTCCCTCAGTACCACGCATTAAAAATGCATCACCACGCTCATGCGGCGCACTATGAGAAAAATACTCGCGCAACATAATCTGATATTCGGGGTGGGTATAAGAGGTCAAGCGCAAGGCAGCGCTAGTGAATGGCTGTAAGATTTTCACCAGCGTGTGGGTAGAATTGCGCACACCAAGAATACGGCGCATCGCCAAGATGCGCGTCATCGCTGGCGACAAGACATTGATCGGCATAAAAGCTGGTTCTCGCTGTGACATCAAGGCTTCGGCCTCTGCAGCAGAAGTCGCTAACGGTTTACCAAGTGCCTGAAAAATCTCAGCAGTCGTCACGCGCCCGGCATCGGTTAAAACTCCATGTACCAATACTGGCACCCCCTGTCGCGCCAATAGCAAGGCCAGCAAAGGCGTTAAGTTTGCTTTTTTACGAGCACCGTTATAAGTTGGGATCAGCACCGGGGCGTAATCGCTATCGACTGGCGCGGTCAGACGGACTACAGCATATTGCGCAGCCGCCATAAAACCGGCAATCTCTTTGACCGACTCGCCTTTAATCCGCATCGCTAATAAGATGCCGCCCATTTCTAAATCTGAAACCCGGCCTTCCAGCATGGCGCTGTACAGCAGTTGCGCATCTTCTTGCGACATACTGCGCGCACCTTCCTTACCACGTCCGATTTCTTTGATAAACCGGGCTGCAGGGAAAGCCTCTTTATTAGAGGATTGATTGATAGAGTGATCTGTATTTGTCATCTGCATAGCTTACACCGAAGGTCCGCCAACGAGCAAACCGCTCGGCAATCATGGGAAAGCAGCTATTATATTTAAGCAGGCACGGGCGCTGCACGCTGCACTATCATCTTCTTCAACTCAGGTACGCAAGAGCCGCAGCTCATGCCACATTTTAAGCGCGATTGTAAACCTGCAAGCAACTCATCTGGCATGCTATCCGATGTGCCACCCATCAGCGTCAATGCTCGATTGATTTCGGTATCTGCAACGTTTAAACAATTGCAGACAATTTTGCCGCGCACCGCAAAACCTTGCGGCGCGCTGGTGCTTGGCATCAGTAGTAAACGACCTAATTTGGCGACCGGTTCCTGATCAGTTAAATAGGCTTTGAGCCAACCCTCGGCCGAGATATCGCCCGCTAATGACACCGCTGTAAGAGCACCGTCTTTAATCGTGATATGTCGAGTATTGCCACGTCTGGCGTCGTCGTAACGCAAAACCTGCTCACCTGCGATACCAAACAATTGTTCTATCTCCTGTATCAGTTCTGGTGTAGCAGCGACATCATCGGCGGCGCGGAAAATAATGCCAGTTTTTTCACGTCCGAAAGGGATGCAGGTCGCATAGGCAAACTGGCGCATGAATGGGCGCAAGGCTTGCTGCAACTGGAATACTTGCTCAGGCTCGGCCCAGGCAAAGGCGACAAAGCGCCACGGTAATTCTGCTTTCACAATTTTGACCGCAGCGGCTTTAAGTTCCGGCTGTTTAGAGCTTGGATCTATCGCTGGCGAAGTCAGTGTGTTCACACCATAAGCAGCATTCTCACCGTGGCCGCGACCTGATATGTATTCTTCACCCCAATGCATCGCAACAAAAACCTGACCGGCACGCATTTCATCGCTCTCTTGCGCAGCAAAAATCTGTGAGCCGCGCTTGTTAGTCACATGTACCAGATCGCCATTTTTTAGCTGACGTCTTTCCATATCTTGTTTAGTCATCGCGATACCCGGCTCAGCAGCATGCGCGAATAGCTGTGCTACCGTGCCAGTGCGACTCATGCCATGCCATTGATCACGCAAACGTCCGGTATTGAGTTGGAAAGGGTGGCGCGCATCGACCTTATCTTTTACCGGCTGGTATACCGTATTGACAAAGCTAGCGCGTCCGCTGGCAGTCGGAAAAATACCATCCTCATATAAACGTAATTTACCCTGGCTGGCACCCTCCGCGTAGGGCCATTGTTGTGCACCGACAGTTTCTAAAATCTCGTATGAAAGGCCGGTAATATCCAAATCACGACCACGTGTACTTTCGCGATGTTCGTTCCAGACTTGCTCAGGTGTTTCGTAAGGGAAAATTGAGGTAATTTTACCCATCAAAACTTCCAGCTTACGTGCAAACAGGGTGGCGATTTCCCAATCATGTTTGGTCTCGCCTGGCTTATCCAACGCTGGATTAACACGCGTGATGCGGCGCTCCGAGTTGGTGACGGTTCCAGACTTCTCCGCCCATGTGGTGGCAGGTAATAAAATGTCGGCATAAGGCACGGTGGCAGTCGTGCTGTAGGCCTCCTGCACGATCACTAACTCGGCCTTTTTCAGAGCAGCGCGAATAAGATTTTGCTCTGGCATTGATTGCGCAGGATTAGTACAAACAATCCAGATAATTTTGATCTCACCTGCAAGCACGGCGTCGAATAGCTCCACCGCTGTTTTACCCGGCGCGGCGGGAACATCGTCTACGCCCCAGAGTGCAGCAACCTCGGCACGGTGTTCTGGATTCGATAACTCTCTGTGACCCGACATCAGGTTAGCCATACCACCGACCTCACGCCCGCCCATGGCATTGGGTTGCCCGGTTAAAGAGAAAGGGCCTGCGCCGGGCTTACCGATCTGATGTGTTGCCAGATGCAGATTAATCAGCGCCGTGTTTTTTGCCGTGCCCGATGCGGATTGATTTAGCCCCTGACAATACAAAGAGAGCGTCGCCTTGGATTGCCCAAACCAGCGCGCCGCCTGCACCAGATCTGCCTCGCTAATTCCGCAAGTTTGCGCGACAAATTTCGGTGTGTAATCTCGTACGGTTTGTTTCAGCTGCGCGAAGCCCTCAGTATGTGCTGCAATGTAATCAAGATCGACTAAGTCTTCCCACAAACACAAATGCAGCATCCCATTGAACAAAGCGACATCGGTGCCCGGCAGGATGGCTAAAAATAAATCGGCATCGCGGGCTGTGTCGGTGCGGCGCGGATCAGCGACGATGACTTTGAGTTGCGGATTATTTTTTCTGGCATCTTCAATCCGGCGATACAAAATGGGATGCGCATAGACCGTGTTGGAGCCAACAATAAAAATGACCTCAGCCAGATCAATATCTTCATAGCAGGCAGGTGGCGCATCGGCACCTAAGGTTTGCTTATAGCCAGCGACCGCGCTGGACATACACAAGCGCGAATTGCTATCGATATTGTTGGTACCGATCAAACCCTTGGCGAGCTTATTGAAGACGTAATAATCTTCCGTCAGCAATTGTCCTGAGACATACAAGGCCACGCTATCGGGGCCGTGCGTTTTGATCGTAGTGGCAAACTGCTCTGCCATGTGTTGCAGCACATCATCCCAGGCCACTTGCGTGCGAGATTGGTCGCGGGCAGATCGCATTTCGGGATACAGAGCGCGGGTTTGTCGCTGGATTGCAGGTTGCGCTGACAAATGCAAAGTGCTGCCCTTACTGCACAAGCGTCCAAAGTTGGCAGGATGTTTGGGATCACCACGTACGCCAATGACTTGCCGTTGTTTGGCAGCGTCCTCTCCGGTCTCAATAATAACGCCGCAACCGACCCCGCAATAGCAACAGGTGGAGAGGGTTTCGGTCATGTTTTTACCTTTTTGATGATTGCCTGAAGCACTGAACAAGTAGATTCAATACATACACAGATTAAATATACTCATTACCAGTATATTTTATTGTCCATATATTCTTTGGACAATCAGGCTATTTTTATAAAAATGAGGGGGAGTATATTAAATTTCAGTCTATAACTTGGGAAGTTTTGTGAGTTCTCGTAATTTTTTGTACAAATTAAAAACTTAAAAATCACGTAGTGACTAAACTCATTGCTCCAGCTACATCCAGCCCTAGACTTTTCAGCTCGTCAGCATCTAAAAAAATCTGCTCATTCTCCACCTTGATACTAAATTTTTGCGTACATCCTTCATCGGGAGACACCGCACAACCCGTCTGCAATTCGATATTCCAGTTATGCAGCGGGCATGCAACTTTCTCACCGAAGACGATGCCCTGAGAAAGTGGCCCGCCTTTATGTGGGCACTTGTCCAGTAGCGCAAATACTTTATTCTCGCCATTACGAAAAATGGCGACGTCCGGTTTGGCGCTACGGGTGACGATGCGGGCGCCTAAAACTGGAATGTCATCGACTTTGCAAATCGGCTTCCATTGTTGAGACATAGTATTTCCTTCCGGTTCAACGATTGTTCTGTTCTTGGCTCAGGACGCAGATAACATTTCAAACTGCCGCGTATCGACTTGCGCTTTTTCTGGTTCATGCCAAGGATCGGATTCGCCTTCCAGCGAAAACAGCAAGCGCTGATATAAATCTTTACGACGCTCTTCATCTTCCAATACGGCTTGTTTGACATGATCAAGACCGACGCGCGCGATGTAATGCACGGTGCGCTCCAAATACCAACCTTCTTCGCGGTACAGTTGCAAAAACGCGCCGGAATATTCCATTACTTCTTCATGCGTTTTCAGCTTGACCAGAAATTGTGCGACCTCGGTTTTGATACCTCCGTTGCCACCGACATAAATCTCCCAGCCCGAATCGACACCAATCACACCGACGTCTTTGATACCTGCCTCGGCGCAATTACGCGGACAACCTGACACCGCCAGTTTGACTTTATGCGGCGAATACATCAGCGCCAGTTCACGCTCCAACTGTTGTCCCATCAAGGTCGAGTTTTGAGTACCGAAACGACACCATTCGCTACCGACACAAGTCTTCACCGTCCGCAAACCCTTGGCGTAGGCCAAACCGGATGGCATTCCTAAGTCATGCCAGACTTCACGCAGATCTTCTTTTTTTACGCCAAGTAAATCGATCCGTTGACCGCCCGTCACCTTCACCGTCGGGATATTAAATTTATCCACGACGTCGGCGATCCGGCGCAAATCGCGGGCATTGGTCTCGCCACCCCACATACGCGGAATGACAGAATAGGTGCCATCTTTTTGAATATTGGCATGCGAACGTTCATTAATGTAGCGCGATTGCGGATCGTCGATCGCCTCACGCGGCCAGGTAGAAATCAAATAATAATTGATCGCTGGCCGGCAAGATGAACAGCCATTTGGTGTGCGCCATGCCATGGTTTGCATGGTGGAGATAACCGTCAATAGCTTCTCTTTTTTGATCGCGTCGCGGACTTCCTGATGCGTATGATCGGTGCAGCTACACATGGCTTTGGCTTTGTTTGGCTTGGAGTAATCGCCACCCGCGGTGAACATAATGATCTGCTCCACCAATCCCGTGCATGAACCGCAAGAGGCTGATGCCTTGGTATGTTTGCGCACATCTTCCAGGGTAAACAAGCCCTTCTCTTTAATCGCTTTAACGATGGCACCTTTGCACACACCATTGCAACCGCAGACTTCGGCGGTATCTGGCATGGCAGCCGCCTTAGTAAAACCCTCATGTCCGACATCGCCAGGACGACCGGTATTGGATTCGCCAAACATCAGCGTGTCACGAATCTCAGAGATGTTTTTACCTTCACGCAGCAGAGAGAAATACCAGCTACCATCCACCGTATCGCCGTACAAACAGGCACCAATCAGCTTGTCATCTTTAAGTACTAGTTTTTTATACACGCCACCTATCGGGTCGGACAAAATAATTTCTTCTGTATCTTTGCCGCCCATAAATTCGCCAGCAGAAAACAAATCAATGCCAGTGACTTTGAGTTTGGTAGAGGTGACGGAACCCTGATAACGACCAATGCCAAAATTGGCTAAATGGGTCGCACATACTTTGGCCATTTCAAACAAAGGTGCCACTAAGCCGTACACCGTACCGCGATGATTGACGCATTCACCGACGGAATAAATCCTTGGATCGTAGGTTTGCATCGTGTCATTAACGATGATGCCCCGGTTGCAATAAATGCCTGCGGATTCTGCTAATGCGGTGTTGGGGCGAATCCCAACTGCCATCACAATCAACTGTGCAGGAATTTCTAGACCATCCGAGAAGCGAATCGCTTTAACGCGACCATGTTCGTCGCCGATAATCGCTTCTGTATTTTTTTCTAATAAGAAGTTAAGGCCGCGATCCTCTAATGATTTTCTCAGCATGCCACCGGCGACTGGGTCTAATTGTCTGTCCATCAACCAACCTGGCAAATGCACTACCGAGACATCCATGCCACGCAATTTCAGACCATTCGCCGCTTCTAATCCCAGCAAGCCGCCGCCGATCACGACCGCATGTTGATGCTGTGTCGCAGCCTCTATCATGGTGTTAGTGTCGTGGATGTCGCGATAGGCAATCACTCCTTTTAAATCTTTGCCTGGCACTGGCAACATAAATGGCGTAGAGCCAGTTGCCAGCAATAAGCGATCGTAT
Source organism: Undibacterium sp. GrIS 1.8 (assembly GCF_040544445.1). Lineage (NCBI taxonomy): Bacteria > Pseudomonadati > Pseudomonadota > Betaproteobacteria > Burkholderiales > Oxalobacteraceae > Undibacterium > Undibacterium sp. GrIS 1.8. The sequence continues at coordinate 31,524 of NZ_JBEONQ010000043.1, forward strand.
TCGGTCTGGGTACCATCCTCGGCAATCACCAGACGTTTTACCCGGTCAATCTTGACGATCTTTTTACCCAGATACAGAGTGATATTGTTTTGCTCGTACCAGTCCACATCATTAAGCATGATGTCTTGTATAGTCTGTTCTCCTGCCAGAACGGGGGACAATAATATCCGGTTGTAATTAGCATACGGCTCTGCGCCGAACACCGTAATGTCATACAGATCAGGTGCGATCTTTAGTAATTCTTCTAAGGTGCGGACACCGGCCATGCCGTTGCCTACCATGACCAATTTAAGCTTTTTCATTTGTTACTCCTCAAATCACTGTCTGCCAGCGGACACGGAACATCTGTCTCTATGTCAGTTTTGTATTAGTTTTAAGCTGCATCTTTTGATGGATGCGATTGCCTGTGATACAAAAACTCCAGCACGGCACTGCGATATTCGGCGTACTGCGGATTTTGTGACAGCTCTACCCGTTCACGTGGCCGGTCTAATTTCACACTGAGAATTTCACCGATAGTCGCTGCCGGACCGTTGGTCATCATCACGATACGATCAGACAGCAAGACTGCCTCGTCCACATCATGCGTCACCATCACGACGGTGGATTGTGTCTTGGCGACAATCTTCAACAGCTCGTCTTGTAAGTGGGCGCGGGTGAGTGCATCGAGTGCGCCGAACGGTTCATCCATTAGCAAGACTTTGGGCTCAATAGCGAGGGCGCGGGCGATGCCGACACGTTGCTTCATCCCGCCGGAGATTTCATTTGGACGTTTTTTTTCTGCGTGGGTTAAACCAACCAGTGCCAGCGCTTGCATGGTGCGTTTTTGTAGCTTAGTTTTGTTTTCCGCTGCGCCAAAAACCCGCTCGACTGCCAGATAAATGTTTTCATAGCAGGTCAACCAAGGGAGCAAAGAATGGTTTTGAAATACCACACCGCGTTCTGGCGACGGGCCGGAAATTTCTCTGTGCGCACAAAGCAAAGTACCGGATGTGGCGACAGTTAAACCAGCAATCAAATTGAGCAAAGTGGATTTACCGCAACCAGAGTGACCAATCAGGGTAATAAATTCGCCTTTGCGGACTTTGAGATTAATATCACGCAGCGCATGGAAGCTACCCTTTTTGGTATTGAACATCATCTCGACTTGATTGACTTCAATATATTTTTGATCGCCCGCAGGGTCTTTAGATTGTTCTTCTATCGTGAGGAGTTCAGATGCGGTCATGACGATACCTCTTCATAAGTAAAAGCACGAGCAATAGCGACTAAAATTTGTTCCAAAACCAAACCCACTAAACCAATCACAACAATCGCGATGATGATGTGGGGAACGTTGAGATTATTCCATTCATCCCAGACCCAAAATCCGATACCGACGCCACCAGTCAACATCTCTGCTGCAACAATGACGAGCCAGGCAGTACCAATCGCAAGACGCACACCTGTCAACATATAGGGCAATACCGAAGGGAATAAAATCTTGGTGATAATCTTCCATTCAGATAAGTTAAGCACCCGCGCTACGTTCATATAATCTTGTGGTACTCGCTGTACGCCAATCGCGGTGTTGATAATCATCGGCCAGATGGAGCAGATAAAAATAGACCAGATTGCAGCAGGGTCAGCCGACTTAAATACCAGCAAACCGATAGGCAACCATGCCAAAGGTGAGACCGGTTTTAACAAGCTGATGATAGGATTAAACATGCCCGATAAAAACCGGAATCTGCCGATCATAAAACCTAGCGGAATGCCGACGACGGCTGCCAGACCAAAGCCTAGAGCGACGCGTTTGAGGGACGCATAAATATTCCAGCCTATGCCTTGATCGTTCGGTCCATTGCGATAAAACGGGTCTGAAAAAAGATGAATAGCCTCTTGCAAAGTAACCCAAGGGGATGGGAAGGAAGTCGTTTTAAATGCGATGATTTCCCACACCAGCACTAAAAAACCAATACCAAGTAATGGTGGCAAAACACTGAGAAAAAATGGCCGCATGGAGCGCTGTTTTGAGGCCTTCTTTTCAGACTTTTCTTTGCTCCCTGTATTTTCTATGCTCGGCATGGCGTTGACCTCTTTTACTTCATCAGCAAACTTTACGGTGGATACTTGCTCTACGTTTGTCGTATCGCTCACAACACCATTAACGCCCTGGACCAGTATGCTCATGACGACTCCTAAGCCTTAATCTTGAACGCTGCGGCATAGGCCGCTGGATTTTTCCCGTCCCATACTGTGCCGTCGATTAGCTTGCTACTACGCATCGCCTCTTTTGGCACACTGACTTTTGCCATCGCCGCAGCATCTTTATAAATATCGATACGATTCACTGCTTTGGCAACCGCCAGATAATCAGGATCAGTCTTAAGCAAACCCCAGCGTTTGTGCTGGGTCAGGAACCACATACCATCGGACAGATAAGGGAAATTGACCACGCCATCATTAAAGAATTTCATGTAGTTAGGATCGTCCCAGGTTTTGCCCAAACCATTTTGATAGCGACCTAAAATACGTTGATTGATCACGTCAACTGAGGTGTTGACATAAGACTTATCTGCGATGGTTTCTGCCATCTTATTTTTGTTGGTCAGCGAAGCATCGATCCAGCGACTCGCTTCTAAAATAGCGGCGGTCATTGCTCTGGCAGTATTCGGATTTTTTTGCACAAATTCAGCTGTGGTACCCAGCACTTTTTCTGGATGATCTTTCCAGATATCTTGTGTCGTTGCAGCAGTGATGCCAATACCATCGGCAATCGCGCGATGGTTCCATGGCTCGCCAACGCAATAGCCATCCATATTGCCAACACGCATATTGGCAACCATTTGCGGTGGCGGTACGGTGATGACTTTGGCGTCCTTCATAGGATTGATGCCATAGGTCGCTAGCCAGTAATACAACCACATCGCATGCGTACCGGTAGGGAAAGTCTGCGCGAAGGTGTATTCGCGTTTATCCATTTGCACTAGCTTGGCGAGGCCAGGACCATCGACTGCGCCTTTATCTGCCAGCTTTTTGGATAAGGTGATTGCCTGACCATTATTGTTTAAGGTCATGAGAACATTCATGTCTTTTTTGGTACCGCTGACACCCATTTGCACGCCATAAATCAAGCCATACAAACAATGCGCCGCATCAAGTTCGCCATTGACTAATTTGTCGCGTACGCTAGCCCAGGAGGATTCTTTGCTCGGTATGATTTTGATGCCGTATTTTTTATCAAAGCCCAGCACCGACGCCATGACCACCGAAGCGCAATCAGTCAGTGGAATGAAGCCAATACGGACCTCTTCTTTTTCTGGCTTGTCGGAACCTGCTGCCCACACACCACCGGTCGATAAACCCATCATGCTAGCTCCTGCAAGTAAGCTGGCACTTTGCACAACGCTACGACGCTTAAGATTGATTGCCTGATCATCGTGACCGCCTTCATTATTGTCGGAATGAGTTATTGCGTCGCTACTTGCTTGCTTAAATGTCTGCTTTCGTACCTGCTTCGGTGTTTCGTGATTCGACATAATTGTGCTCCAGCATAAAAAATCGGGACAAAAAAAAGGCGCCTGACCAGCAAACTCAAAAGAGCTGCATGGAAAGACACCTTTGTCTGATACGAACCGACCGCCGTTAGCCTGATTCGCAATTGCGCCATCGTTGGCGCTTGCTATTTCTAATGCAAATGCCGTGCCATGGTTTTTTTCAGGATTTTTCTACATTTAAAGCGTTTAAAATATTCTTTTACCAATAAAAATTGATTTACATTCGCTGACTGCACGTAAATGCGGCACTTAATTTGTGCAGCGCACTATTTTTGCACGCATCAAAATCAACCCAGAAGATCGGCGACATCCAACATACGCTGCGCCAGATCGACCAGTTTCAGGTTTTTTTCCATCGCTTGCTTACGCAGTTTTTGATACGCATCGTTCTCTGACAAATGGTAACGCTCCATTAGCAAACCTTTAGCACGTTCGATGGTTTTACGCTCTGCCAGTTTGGCCTTGGTATCCGATAGCTCGGAACGCAACTTTTGATCGGCATTGAAGCGCGCCATCGCAACATCCAGCACCGGCTTAATACGTTCGGCGTGCAAGCCAGCAACGACATAGGCAGAAACGCCCGCTTCCATCGCGGCCGCCATATTGGATTGATTGCCGTCCTCGGTGAACAAGACGATGGGTCTGGGCGCGTCGCGGGTCGCCAGCACCATATGTTCTAGCACATCACGCGAATCAGATTCAGCATCAATAATGATCATATCAGGCTGTAACTGCGCGATGCGATCTATCATGTAGAAATCGCCTGGAATAGAGGCGATGATGTTATAGCCAGCTTGCAATAAACCAATGCGCAAGGCTCGTGAGCGCGCCAACTGCGCCTGTACCTGCAGGTCTTGCTCATCCTCATGCAAGACGACCGTATTCACCACCACAATCTTGAGGCTGAGAGGTGTTACACCAGAATCTGGAGGCTTGCGGTTGGTCATCTGATCCTAGTGCTTACTGATAGTATTGCTGCTAGTCGCTATAATCCTGATCTTGCGCGAAATTGGCATGTTCTGTTGAACACACTTGTTGGGAACAGACATGCAAGAATCGCTCCACTCTGTTACAAATTACCAGAAAAAAATCTATGATCGTTCTTGGCATTGAATCTTCTTGTGACGAAACCGGTCTCGCTTTGTATGACACCGAGCACGGTTTATTGTCGCATGCCTTGCACTCACAAATTGCGATGCATCAAGAATACGGCGGTGTGGTGCCAGAGCTGGCATCGCGTGACCATATTCGCCGCGCCATTCCCTTATTAGAAGAGGTACTGAGTAATGCGCAGTTGTCACGTGACCAGATTGATGCGATTGCCTATACCCAGGGACCCGGTTTGGCCGGCGCTTTATTAGTAGGCGCATCGGTTGCTTGCGGACTTGGCCTAGCCTTGGATAAGCCAGTCTTAGGCATACATCATCTTGAAGGACATCTACTGTCGCCTCTATTGGCGAGCAAACCGCCAGCATTTCCATTTATTGCGTTATTGGTGTCCGGCGGTCATACACAATTGATGCGAGTCGATGGTGTAGGCCAGTATCAATTGTTAGGAGAAACGCTGGACGACGCAGCAGGCGAAGCTTTTGACAAATCTGCCAAACTGCTTGGCTTGACGTATCCGGGCGGTCCTGCGATTTCGCGTTTAGCCGAATCTGGCGATCCGCTGGCGTATAAGTTTCCACGTCCGATGCTGCACTCTAAAGATTTAAATTTCAGTTTTTCTGGCTTGAAGACAGCAGTACTAACGGTCGTCAAAAATCATCCGAACGCCATTAATGGACAGCTTGGCGACCAGGACAAGGCCAATATCGCCCGTGGCTTTGTCGATGCTTTGGTGGATGTACTGGTAGCAAAATGCGTCACTGCGATGAAAGAGCATGGGATGAAACGGCTGGTTATTGCCGGCGGCGTCGGTGCTAACTCACAGCTACGCAGCGCACTCAATGCTGCCGCACAGAAAAAACGATTTCAGGTTTTTTATCCAGAGCTGGAATTCTGTACTGACAACGGCGCGATGATCGCTTTTGCGGGTGCCATGAGGCTCAAAAAAAATCCTGCTCTGGCGCAGCGGGACTATAGTTTTAATGTACGGCCTCGATGGCCTTTGCATGAGCTGGCTGCGGCTTAATTCGGCCGGTTGCTACTCAATCCGCCGAATGTATAAAGCATAGCCTTACTCAAAAATGTTTATTTGTAGATACCACAACCGATGATGACGTTTTCGTATTTTTCGACATACATCGACTTAGATTCTATTTGTTTGCTGATAGGATTCAAGAATCGGTAGTCTTGCCATCCACTGCCCTTTTTCTTAGCGATCTCAATCCTGTCCTTAATGAAGGATTTTCCATCTTCGTCCTTGAGTTCTATCATGTCTTTACCGACCATTTTAGGATTCAAGTGCGCCAAATTTTTTCCCGCCATATCGTAGACGACGACATAGAGATCTTTATCTGAATACTGCCCATCACGCTTATTGATTTCTGCAACGGTGGCATCAACACTGGTTTTTTTCATCGCTGCAATCACCTTTTGCACCATCGCTTTTGCTTCTGTTGCAGTGCCATGCTCCGCAGCAGAGGCTGAGTTCAATAGTAGTAGGACTTACGCAAAAACAAGAGAATTGTAACAAGATGTAAAGACGTAAACCTAAAAAAGAAAACGGGTGTGTACAGTTCTGGACATGCCAAAAC